>JAQUOK010000238.1 GCA_028717165.1 Victivallaceae bacterium
CCTGGCGCGGAGCGAACGGCCGTGGTACGGATATGAGATCGCCGCCGCGGTAACCGGACGCGACGGACGGCTTTATTTCGGCGAGGAAGACCGCATCAGTCACCTTTTCATGTATTTTCCGCCCGTCAAGAAGCGGGCCTGAGGTCTTACAGATAAAAAAACTTGGAGTAATCCAACATGCGTTCAGTAGATTGGGAATGTGCAATTACGGGAAGCTGAATCCATTTGGCCTACAGTCTTGAATCTGTCATTTTTTTACAGGTGCGGGCATGGGGAACCAGCCCTATGCCCGCAACCGACAGAACTCTGAAAAAATTTCCTCTTTTTATCGCGGAATTTCAACCCATTCGTCGGGACGCTGCAATGCCATGGTCCCGGCTTCAATTAAAGCGGCTATCTCCAAGGTTTCCTCTTGGGGAACCAAAGACGCGCTATTTTCAAAAAATGTAAGCATCGCGTCAACAAACTTCGGGAAATAGCCTTCCAGCTTATTCAGAACGATACTTTTATTATCCCCGAATTGAATGGAAAGATTGAACGGGTGGTTGGGAATGATGTTTATACTTGCCCGCCGCTTATCATGATATTCCATAATCATTAAAATTGTTTTTTCCGTACCGCACTGTAGCACCCGTTTTACCCCGGGCCCCATCAGCATTACCAGCATTTCAAGCTGGTGGATCGCGTAGGTGGCAAAATCCCCCCCGCCCTTTATTGAAGTAAAATGAATCGGACTGCCGCCGATGTCGTTCCTAAGCGCGTTTTCCAGTTCCGGCGTGAAACGCAATGCGGAACATGACATCATCGGAGTATTATATTTCCCTGCTTTTTCAAAAAGCTTCCTGGCAACGGCTAAAGAAGGCGCAATGGGTTTATCAACATAAACCGCCTTCCCGCTGCGCAAAGCCAAATCGGCAAGTTCTTCATGCATTTCGGAATTGTCCGGAGAAAGCACGACAATACAATCCGATTCATCAACAACCTGCTCAATCGAAGCCGCTTCTCTCACGCCGTTATCCCTGCACCACTGGGACAGAGGTTTTTTACCTTCTTTTTTTATCATCTCCCAGGCTAATGTGACATCAAATTTATCTTTGAACCTTGATTCCCGAATCAGTCTCGGATAATTATTCGCGTGAAATTCGTCTATGAAATAATCGATAAAACCTATTTTTTTCATGATTCCAGTTCCTTTATCTGGGGTAAACGCTCTGAATTATTTCTACCGCCCGGAGCCCGTCTTCTGCGGTACTCGTTAAAGCATGACGGCCATTGATCGCGCCAATAAAATGCGCAATCTGTTCGGGATGGCCGGTACTGTTCTTTATTTCCACTACTTCGGTCTGCTTATCTCTGCGTCTGATTTCAATCCTCTCCGGATTTATGTAATCATAATATATTTCACCTTTTTGTCCGACGACGCTGATGAACGCCTGACCAACACCGGCAACAAATGAGGAAATCAATGAAGCAAGCGGACCGGATTCAGCCTTTAATACAATTATTCCCGCATCTTCAACATCAGTACTGCTGAAATATTTGTGCATAACCGCATGCTGCTCGACAACTTCCCCGAAAAAGTAACGGAACAGGTCGACGGAATGAATGCTGGTGTCAAAAAGACACCCCCCTCCGGAAACCGCCTTCCGGGTAAACCATTTGCCTTCCATTTCAAATGCCGGGCCGGCAAAAACGTTGCTGAAAAAAACCGGCGCGCCTATCGCATCCGTATCCAGCAATTCCTTTATTTTGCCGATCGCAGGCAAAAAACGATGCCGGAACGCGGTCATCAGTACTGCCCGGCTCTTTTGCGCGGCGGCAAATATCCGCCGGGCGGAATCCGTCGTATGCGCCAGCGGTTTTTCGCACAGGACATGAATCCCCCGGGCGAGCGCCGCTGCCGCTGCCTGTTCATGGGCTACGGGAGGAGAACATATACTTATCATGTCCACCTCATGCTGATCAAGCAAAGCTTCGATATTGTCATAACACCGCACGGAATTATCTATTTGGGCGGCAAAATTCCTGGCGGCATTCAAATCTGAATCGGCAACCGCCTTAACTATAACATTATTATTTTTATACCCGGCTAAATGGGAGCGGGCAATACGGCCGCATCCTATTATTCCGGCGCTTAATGTTTTCATGGAAGATCCTCTTTTTTATTATTTCCAATCACTTGTGTAACGGTAGGCTCATAACTACGTTTCAGCTTATTTTTACCCGCAGTCGTCTTATATGTCCCTCCTTGGTTGTCATTTTTTATTACAGCGCCGCCAGGTATTTCCTGCCGGCGATAATCCCGGCCAATGGAACTTCAATGCTGAATTCCATCAGGACTGCCGCCGTGTAATTGATGTCTTGCAGCGCCGCAATTATGGATTTGATATTCAAATTACCGGCGCCCAGCGGCAAGTGGTCTTTATTCCTTGAAAAATCAAAATCGTGCAGGTGAACATGAACTATCTTTGAGGCATAGCGTTTTATCACGTTTTCAATACTTCCATACTGGGTAAAGCCGGGCTGAGAAGACAATTCTTTTTGAGGAAAACATAAATGTCCTATGTCCAGGGTTATTCCCACATTAGTCAATTTTAAATTCTCTATTACTTCAAACCGTTTGGGACAAAGAAAATAATCGGCGACTTCGACACCAATATCTATCTTTCTTTTCCGGGCTTCCGAGTTAATGACCGAAAGCGATTCCTCAAGGTATTTATCGACTTCCGCATCGGTAATTCCAAAATTTCTCAAGCCGCTGTGAACCGTGATGATTCCTCCGGATAATTCATTTGCCAAATCCATTACGCAGACTATTTCCTCCACCGAAATTTTTCTTATCAGCGGATTGGGAGAAATAAGGTTGACGTCAAAAAAATGATACGGAGCATGAAAACTTACTTTTCTGAACCCGCCGGTCGCTTTTTTCAGCTTGCCCAGAGATTTTTTCGATATTTTCCTTGCCCATACGCCGTTTGCGTAAGAGGGACTGGGACAACATTCTATTTCCACTGTGTCAAACCCATTCGAGGATATCCACTCAATCTGTTCGAGCATGTCCTTTCCGGCGATACTGGAGGTATTAAGACCGATTAACATTTTCTCGTTTCCCTGTTTTAAAAATTTGCAGCAGATACTTCACGCTTTCTGCCAGCTGATTTAACGGAACATTTCCATATGGTTCCAAAATAAAGCAGACATCGTTTCTACCGGCATATTCCCTTAAGAAATCGAAATTTATATTACCTTGGCCCGGCGCTTTATGCTCGGTTTGAAATTTCACATATTCCCTCAGCCAGCCGGAGGTAAGGACTTTACCGAAAGACATATCGCTTATATGAAACCCGGCAAGCCGGTCGCCGTATGCCTCCAGATAGGCCCGCTGCGCGCAAAATCCGAGATTTTCCATAGCCTGTGCATGGGAAGTGTCATGCCAATACGATAGACGGGGAGAATTCATGCTGTTCAAAAGCATTCCGATTTCAGCAAAGTCGGGAATTTCCTCGAACCAGAACCTGTTTTCAACAGTGAATTTCAGATTCGCCGCTCCCGCGAAATCCAGTAATTCGGTTAAACTCCTTTTTACGGCCTCCAGATGAGGCGCCGCGAAACGCCGCCGTTCCGTCATGAATTCCGAACGGTATTTTTCCAAATCCGTCAGTGATTCCGCCAATTCCGGGGTGTTCAGGTTCATTTCGACTTTCCCCAGGTGAAGAACGATATATTGAGCTCCGAATTTCCCGGCGGTAACCACGCTGTTCCGCTTGACCAAATTTACCGCGGCGCGCCGTTCCGTTTCGTTTACGGCGGCAAGCGATTCGTTACAATATCCCGGCGGCCGAGGACAAACATCATGGACCCCGATAACCTTAACTTTACCTGTTGCGACAAGCCGGGAGACCTCGCCGATAAAGCCGGAACCGGCCCGGTAACTGAGTTCCAGGTTGTTTATCCCAAGGGCTTCAAGATTTTCCATGATGTCCCGGGCACTGCTGCCGTCAGGGAACCAGTTGGAACTTAAACCGAAACGGGAAAGCGGATTTACCATTTTATACCATCCATTATGCTTGCCGAATTTTCCAGAATGATACGAAAAGCTTCTGCCGAACGCGTTTCATCCGGCGCCATTTCCCTCAACGGCTTTGCGTAAAATTCATTTTGAATCTTTTTATATTCCGAATCGAAAATATCTGCCGGCCTTCGCCATTCTGCAATTTTATCTCGGATGATTTTATCTTTAACCCAGGCAAAATAAACCCTCAATTCTTTTTCGTAAACAAAGCGCACCAATTCATATACCTGACTGCGGCAATAGGGATTTTCCGAATTAGACTTAATTGTCTGTTCTGTGTACGGATTCAATATTGCGTACCCGGCAAGCCGCGTCATGCTTTCATATAGCGAAAAATCAGAATGCTGCGACAGAATTTTTCTGAAGAGTACCAGAAGTTCTGCTATTCTGGTTGAAAGGTCATCTATAAGTCTAGTATTGGCGCCGTATCTTGATACTTCCATTTCAAGTGTAAACCGTACCATGAGCCATCTCAAAACGGTATAGACTGCGGTTCTTGCAATATCTACCGCATCATGAAACCAGAAAGGATGATTATAGTTTTCCCCGCATAAACCGGCAAGTTGAGAAATCAGCAAGGATATTGAAGGCAATACTTTGCCCGCACGCTTATATTCTTCCCGGTAAAATGTCAATCTGCCGACATTCAATTCACTGCAGGATTTATCACGGAGGATTCTGAATATTCCTTCGAATATGCCGATATTTTTAACCGGGTCCAGAAAATCTTTATTCCAATGATTCAATTGGGAAACAGGAAGGAGTTTTTTCCATATTTCTTCCATGTTTTCGACCGCAGGAGCGGGATATCTGTTTCTGCAATACTTGGTTATGAAACTTTCAACTTTCAGATATCCTGCATCCCAGGCATTAGCGGTAAAATATTCCAGGAAAAAGGAATCTGAATGCGAAAACTCCGGCCATAACGCAACCCCTCTGCAATATTGATCATTAACCGCATCGTGCCAGTGTTTTTCAAGGGTCGGATAATTACCCCTGATTTCGGTATTGGGCGCAAATCCGTGAAAAATTCCAAAAATCCAGGGAAATTTACCGTAAAATCCCCAATCTGAATAAGATTTCCGGCCGCTTTGGTCCGCAATATAATCAAGAATGATGGTTTTATCCGGATCCAGCTCTCCGATAAGTTTTTTGACTTCATGTTTTTTCCAATATACCGCAAAATCCCAACTGGCTAAAAATAACGGAGCATCCGGATAATGCGCTCTCAACATTGACTGGATTTTCCGATATGCGAAGAGCTTAAGTTGTAAATTTTCTTTTCGGGACGCGCCGAACATTCTCTCTGCAAGCCCGATTGTATGAAAAAGCCGCGGACTGCCGAAAGCCTTAATATGCGCAGCTGTCAGTTTCCAATACGCCTTCCAGGCCTCTTCCTTATTTATATTCCAGACTTTTCCTGTTTCAGTATTATAATCAGAGGTTTTCTGCTCAAGCAAGGGAAAATCAGGATGGCTTTTATAGAAGGAAGACGGCGTATGGGAATACCAGTGAGTTATTGTCCCGACATCTTCCGGGTGTAACAGTCCCCGGTCAAATGCATATCTTAATATCTTTTTCCTTAATTTTCCTCTGCACTTTAATGGCCAGAAGGAGGTTCTGTCTTCATAAGAACGTATAATCGCGTCGGGATCACGTTCATCCACTGGCGGATAAGGGACGCTCTCCGGAAAAGCGCGTTGAAAAAGATCGTCAATTCCAATTCTCAGC
>JAQUOK010000239.1 GCA_028717165.1 Victivallaceae bacterium
CCGGCTTCCCGGCTACGGCGCAAGCGGGCTGCCGGAATGGTTTTCGACCTGATAAAGGAAAAAGCCGCCTTGTTCAATATTGATCCGGCGCTGGTATGTTCACGGAAAGAGCTGACTCTGCTTTTGGATTCGCACGGAAGCGCGGATTATAAAAAATCCCGTATCTTCAAAGGCTGGCGTAATGATTTTATGCAGGAGGTGTATAAAAACGCTGAGGCCGCGGAACTGCTGCTTTGATACAAAAAAAGCCGGAGCATCGTAATTTCTCCGGCTTTTCGGTATTAATTTTCAGTTTTTAACTGAAATGAAGTTTTCGGCGGTTTCCCCCAGGAATGAGGCGGTATTGCCGATAATGCCTTCCTGACCGAGGCCTTTGTTGTCCACCAGATAAAGCCAGCATACAATCAGGTTCTTCTTTGCGGCCTGGGAGCGGGTCATCGTTTTGGCAGGAACTGAACGCAGTTTTTCCACATCCGCCTGCAGTTTATCGATTTCCTTGAACAAGGCGTTATTGATAATATCCCGAGCTTCGCGATTGCATTCATCAGCAAGCTGCTGGGCTAAGACCTGAGCCAGGGTACTGTCATTAACGATATCTTTGTCTTTTCTGATTTTATCGATGACCTTGGAACAGATATGCTCAAAAGCTTTTTCCCGTTCGACCTTGTAATGGTCCATCACCTGTCCGAACCTGATATCCAGTTGTTCTTTGGCTATATCGCCCAGAGCGGGGATCAGGTCGCCGACTATTTCGACAGTACTTTTAGCTATTTCTTTTGCGTGTCCCGGCAGTTTGGCCTGCATGTCGCTGCGGACGGCGGGGAGCGAATCACGAATTTTCTGGTTTATCATAATAGCCATGTTTTCCGGATTGGACATACTCTCGAAAGCTATCAGGGTATATCCGAGGTAGCCGACGAGAATGAGGGTAATGAGAACCCGGCAGATAAGTGACACAACAAAGGAGGAGGAAGCTCTTTTATCTTCCTTTTCGATGCGGGCCACTAAAGTATCCAGTTTTTCCTGTAATTGCTTATCCATGATCATTTATTCCTTTTGGCTAATTTTCCGCCTTGGGCTTCTACCGGTTTCCCGCCTTTTTCCGGATTCAATTCATATATCCAGAGTTCGAGCAGCGATTCGAGAAGCAGACTTTCCACTTCCTGAACAGATTTCTTATTTAAATCTTTATACGCCTGCTCATTTTTAAACTGCCGGAACGTCTCGTCAAGTCCGGCCAGTTTATTAACGGCTTCTTTGACGAAGCGATTCAGCGAAACAGAGATTTTTTCGACAAACATCTCGGAAGCTTTTGTATAGACTTCGTCCATCTTGTCGGCATTCAGGTCGGGATAGCGGGCAAGCAAATCCTTTTCCACTTTCTCAAAGTCTTTATGAATTTCGCTGATAAAACCGTCCTGCAGCTTCTTGACAAAAAGCTTTTTCAGTTCAGACAGTTCATTATCCGCCGCCGCCTGCAGATTTGTGCCCTTGGCGTTCAATTCAGTCAGGAGGGCCTCTTTATATGCGGGAACAAAAATATCCTGCATATCCATTACCACCCCGCGGAACTGAGGAGACTTGATGATGATGTCGGAATTGGTCCGTAACCCCTGGACCAGTTGTCCGGTATCATAATTCGCAACAAGTTGGGAGAATGAAATAAGGAACCAGGCGCAGACAGCTATTATAATTGCCGTACAGGTCCATACGACGATACTTTGAGCTACTCTTTTTTGTTTGGTGTGGATCAGCATTTTTTCGAGCTGATCAATTCTGGCGATAAGCTCATTCTGTGCAGCTTCCTGACTCTTTCCAGGAGAATTCTTTGAGACATCTTTTCCCATTTGTGCCCTCCATTTCGTTAATAGATAACCATTTCGACCACATATATGAGCGTTTCAGGAACGCGCATACTCCAATAGGAACGCTTCTGCAAGCGGTTTCTGATTCTCAACTGTCAAACATCCCCGGGGGGCTGTATTGCAGCTCAAACCAGGAGTCAGCCTGCAAAAATAAAACCGTTTATATCATGACGGTTTCCGCAAGCGCTTATCAGCTAATATAACATGCTCTTTGCACAAGGCAAAAAATTTCCTGCGGATAATTAAAAAAAATAAATAAATATCTTTTCAGTCTAATCGGCCCGCCGGTTTATTTTTGGAGAAAGGATGCAAGTTTGACACCGGGCTGGTCAATTACAATCAGAACGCTTACGTATGGTATTCGGCGTTGATCTTTACGTATTCGTAGGAAATGTCACAGGTCCAGACCCAGTATTTGGCGGTTCCGGCATTCATGTCCACGGTAATCGAAAATTCCCGCTTTTTCAGAATTTCAGCAAGCTTGGCTTCCGGGGTTCCGGCGTTGCCGCCCTGAACGACTACCGGCAGGTCGTCATAACAGATATTGACGCGATCCGGATCGAAATCGACGCCCGCATAACCTAAAGCCGCAACAATCCGGCCCCAGTTCGGATCGCAGCCGAACCAGGCGGTCTTGCATAACAGCGAGTTGGCTATCGCTTCGGCGCAGGCCCTGGCGGCGGCTTCATTTCCGGCGTTTTCAATATAAACCGTAACGAACTTGGTCGCCCCTTCGCCGTCCATGACCATTTCATGAGCGAGCTGCTGGAAAAGGGTCTGGAGCGCGTTATAAAATATTTCCGCGTCCTCAGTTCCGGGTTTTACCTCAACTCCCGAAAGCCCGTTCGCCATTATCAAAGTCGTGTCGTTTGTACTCATATCCCCGTCGATGGTAATGCGGTTGAACGAATTTTCGACTCCCCGGCCAAGCAAAGCGCCGAGCAGTGAATTGTCTATCCGGGCATCGGTCGTAACGTAACAGAGCATGGTCGCGTGCGGTACCCGCAGTTCAGGGTCGATCATCCCGGCGCCTTTGGTCATCGCGCCGATGGTGACTTTACCCTTGCTCAGGCTGACTTTTACCGCCGCTTTCTTGGGAACCGTATCGGTAGTCATTATCGCGGCTGCCGCTTCCCCGCCCGCATTGTAAGCCAGCGCCGCCGCCGCCTTTTTGACTCCTTCGGCGATTATTTTCATCGGCAGTTGAACCCCGATCCTGCCGGTCGAGGAAACGATTATGTCTTCCGGCCTGAGCGCAAGTTCCCGGGCGGCGATCTCACAGGTTTTCCGGGCGTTCTCAAGTCCCGCCTGCCCCGTACAGGCATTGGCGTTGCCGCTGTTTACCACTACGGCGCGCAAGGTGTCCTGTTTCGCCACGCGCTCGCGCCCCAGAAGAACCGGGGCGGCGGCGAACACGCAGGAAGTAAACGCCGCCGAAAAATTGGCGGGAGCATCGGAACAGATCATCGCCATATCGGGAGCGCCGCTTATTTTCAACCCGGCAGCAATCCCGGAAGCTTTGAAACCGACGGGGGAAGTTACGGAACCGTTTTCTATAAAGGAATAATTTTTATTCATCGATTTTATCTCCATATATTGCTTTGACGTTTATGGCGATGCCGCCGCGGGGACGGAATCTGCCGATCACTTCCGCTTTCCTGGGAGCGCAGACTTTTACCAGGGCGTCAAGGATGCAGTTAACTGATTCTTCATGGAAAGTATTATGGTTCCGGAATGCGAACAGGAAGAGTTTCAGCGATTTGCTCTCAATACATTTTTTATCGGGCACGTAACGGATTGTGATATGCCCGAAATCCGGCTGGTTGGTCACCGGACAGAGCGAAGTGTATTCCGGGCAGTCGAAGGTAATGACGTAATCCCGGTCACAATAGATGTTGTCAAAGGTTTCAAGCTGCGCTTCTTCCGGCCCGGCCGGATAATCGTTCTCGGAACTTTTCAGTATGGTCAAACCGGAAAATCTTTCTTTTTTGTTCATAATAAAATCCTTGGCGTTCGTAGATGCGTAACCCTTGGGATTATCAGATTAAATTTAAAAAATAATATAATTCAAAGTTTCTTGATTTTTTTAAAATACCGCTTATATTTTTAAAGTTCAAGGTTGAAATTAAGGAAAGTTTGTTTGACGCCTGACTGATTTTGGAACCTAATACTTTGGCAAAGGTGACTTTATAATGAAATTCTTTAAAAAATCTCTGATAGTGGTGTTTATTTTCTCTTTCTGCCTGGCAAATCAATGTTTTGCAGAAGCAAGCAACACTCCAAGCGGCCCTTTTGAAAAACTCGGACGGGGAATCGCGAACATCGCCTTCGGCCCGCTGGAACTGATCCAGCAGCCTCTGGATGTCGCCCAGGATAAAGGAAATATCGCCGCCCTTACCTACGGAGTGCTGCGGGGCGTCGGCATGACAGTGGCGCGCGTACTGGTCGGGACGACCGATATACTCACTTTCCTCATGCCCTTGCCGGGCTGTACGGACGATCCGGAAGATGTCGGCTGGGGTTACGGACCGCTGATGCGTCCTGCCTGGGTTATCGACAGAGAACACAACGCTTTCAACTTCTTCTACGACGACAACGCGTTGTGCGAGAAATACTGATTATCCATATGAATTTCAGGGCCCGTCTTTGAACGGGCTCTTTTTGTGTAAACACTTTCATTTCAGGAATTTTACGAATGAGTTTTTCATGCGGTTTTGTGGGGCTGCCGAATGTCGGCAAATCCACCTTGTTCAATGCTTTAAGCGGCGGCGGCGCGGAAGCCGCCAACTTTCCGTTCTGCACGATCGAACCCAATACCGGAATAGTCCCGGTTCCGGACGAACGGATGCAGGTACTGGCTGAACTTGAAAAGTCCGCCAAACTGGTTCCGTCCACCCTTAAATTCATAGACATTGCCGGGCTGGTCAAGGGCGCCAGCGAAGGCCAGGGGCTGGGAAACCAGTTTCTCGGTCATGTGCGTTCGGTCGATGCGATCGCCCATGTCGTCCGGGTGTTTGCCGATCCCGACGTCGTTCATGTGGCCGGTGAGATAAACCCGGTAAACGACCTCGAAATAATTATGACCGAATTAATGCTTGCCGATCTCGAAATGCTTGAACGCCGCCTGGAAAAATCCAAAAAGCTCATGCGTTCCGGCGACGCCGATACGAAAGCCGAACTGGAACTGGCCTTAAGCTTCAAGGCACAGCTTGCGGACGGCAGACGGCCGGAATATGACCGGGAAAACCCTGCGCTGGCGAAAATTGCGAAAGGAATGGGGCTTTTAACAATAATGCCGGCTTTTATCTGCGCGAACGTGGACGAGGATAATTTCCGTAAGTTCGGCGAAAATGAAGCGACGAAACAACTGCTTGCCTATGCCGCCGGACATAATATGGAAGTCATTCCGGTCTGCGCCAAACTGGAGGAGGAAATGCGCCAGCTCGACCCGGAGGACGCCGCGATGTTCCTCGAAGACCTCGGCGTCAGCGAAACCGGGCTGACCCGGGTTATCCATACCGGTTACCGCCTCCTGAACCACATTACTTTTTTTACTGCCGGGCCGATGGAGACCAGGGCGTGGACGATCACTAAGGGAACCGCGGCGCCCGAAGCGGCGGGAAAGATCCATACCGATATGTGCCGCGGTTTTATCCGCATGGAAGTCGTCAGTTATGAGGATATGGTCGAATATCAGGGCTGGAACAACGCTAAAACCGCCGGGAAACTGCGTATCGAAGGCAAGGAATACATAGTCAGGGACGGTGACGTCATACACGTGCGTTTTTCAGTGTAAGAGAGGTAATCGGTCGGGTTATTTGGGGGAAAAGGGAAAACTTTTTGAAAAAACTTTCCCCTTTTCCCCCAAACCCCTAATTCCTCTTGAAAAACGAGACTTTAAAATAA
>JAQUOK010000240.1 GCA_028717165.1 Victivallaceae bacterium
GCTTGACGCAGTTTTCGCAGATACAGCCGCCCGGCTGAATTCCCGGTTCATCATCCAGGCACAAGCCGCCGAAGTTCTTGAAATGCCCCAGCCATTTAACCAGAAGACGGAGTCTTTCGACAATATCGGAGTTGTCCCGGGAAAAACAGCGGTAGCGTGGTTTATCGCTTAAACGGCTTAACTGGCATTTCCCGGTATTTTTCTGATAAAAGATATTCAGCAATGGAATTAAAGTTATGTCAGTATTATTGAAGCGTTCGAACAACAATGTAAACTTTTGAGGATTCGCCGGTTCGCCTTTTTCATTGAATTTAAGTGGAAGGTCGCTGAAAAACCAGAGCGCGCTCATCCCCATTTTCCGGCAGTCTTCGGCGGTTGGGGATTTGGCGTCACCGGACACGATTATTTTGAATTCATGGGCAAGTACCGTACAGGCACAAAGTCCGGCACAAAACATAAGTAAACATTTAAAATAGAATAATCGTATCATTTTACATCTTCATCCCCTGACATGTTTTTTTCAAAGATCAAATATCCCCAGCGCTCCGGCAAATGACAATTGCAAACACCTAATACCGGCCAAGTGGCATAAAGATGTTTGCTTCTGCGTCTTTTCTCGTAACGGAATTCCGGCTTGTAAACGTGACCTAGATGGGCGCGCCATTTGTTGTTACCGTTATTAGGACAATAAGCACCCTTAGTCAATGGTTTCAGCGCCTCCCACGGAACGGCCAGTTCAACTGTCCAGCCTTGGTCGGTATCATCCGAAAAATTGAGCGTTCCGCGCACCTGAACCGCACTTTTCAATCCCTCACAATTCCAATACCAGTCGGGGTTATTTTTGACCATAGGAAGATTTAATGCTTTACGCGAAGCAAGCCCGCCAATAGATGGCCATAAATATGGTAAGTCCAACACCAGATCCCCAACATTATTTACGGGGTTAATGTGTATTTCAATATAATTTCTCCCGTCAGCATCAGGATCAAGAAAAAATTTTACGAAAGTGTCCCAGAACATTAATTCCGGCTCTCCGGTGTGCAGCTCTTTGTGCCAGGCGCTAATAGGAGCCCCCCCTCGTTTTCTTTCGCCATAATATGCCACAACATTAGGATCCAGAATTTTATAAGCCACATAAATATATTTGTTATCCCATACAAGTTTAGCATAAGAAGTTATCATTGGTTTGGAACCGTCTACCAAATCCCGAAATTCCATGATTGGTGCGGTTTGCCAACACTTTTCGGTAAGCTTGCCGTCTATATGAACTGCCCCTTCAGAAACTCTATAGCATTTATAGACTGGAGATTCTTTCGTATATGTCTTTATCTCGTTGCCCGGTAACGGATTTGCATTTATGGAAATAATTATTACCCAAAATACGAAATATAAGAAAAAGTTTTTAAAATAATTTATTCTTGAAAAATTTTGAATTTTCTCAAGTAGATCATTGCTGTTCTTTGTTTCTGACATAAGGCAAACTCCCGTACTGATTATTATTTTTTACGTTTTTGTCCTATCCACTCTCCATTGCCAGAAATAGACTCATTTTCCAAGGGAAATTTGCTGTCTATCCGGAAATGATTATCACGCTAATTTTATTTTCAGCAAAAATTAAATATTTTGAAGCCGTGCAATTCAAGATTATAACTGTAGAATAAGCAATGAGCCTTAAATTATTTTATTTCCGGCTTCCCCGGTTTCTTCAACCGTTTGTTTTGCCTAAAATTTTACAAACTAGATGCTTAAACGTTTTTTCAATATTAATATGAATGCGGACGGCATATGTACCAGCCCCCGTATTTTGAAAGGTCCGTCCTCGGATAGGTTTTCACATTACCTTCAAAGAAGAGACAGTTGGCTGCATAAGGTAAAGAATTTACCACATGATTGCTGTTTGCTGCAGTGGAACTCGAAGATGACTGATCCTGCATGATCGGTTTCCCTTTGTCGAAATTACCGAACTTGGTTCCCAGGGGCGCGTTATAGCCGGAAGGTCCGCCCATCTTGTCTCGATAATAGGTATATGAATGGCTTTCAAGTCTGCCGTCACAGTCCGGCCAGTAAAAATACCCGGTTTCGGAACTGCCCCAGGTTTTTATAAAATAAGCTCTTCCCCGGTAGCCGTTACTGCACGCAGGACAAAAAAACAGATCTTTAGAGTTTACATATTGAGGATAAAAACCTGAACTCCAGGCCCAAGATCCGACATATGGGTAAGCGCCTTGATAAGTGTAATATGCCCCGCCCGGGACGAAGTAGCCGTCACTGTCATTGGCATACATTACCAGGCCATAATAAATCTGCTTCAGATTATTTGCGCAAACTGTCAGTTTAGCTTTTTCCCTGGCCTTGCTTAACGCCGGCAGCAGCATCGCCATGAGGATCGCTATGATCGCGATCACGATGAGGAGCTCGATTAATGTGAATAATCCTGCCGTACATGTCTGGCAGGAATTCCCGGTTTGACTTTCTTTTTTTAATTCATGAGACTGCATTGGGCACCTTCCTGTTTTTTGCTTTGAGATACTTTACCCGTTTGTTTCCGCGCTAATTATACTTCACGTCGAAGCAGTGAAAATTATATATCTCAATGTTGTGATATTTATATAATAAATGAATTAAACAGATATGTCAATACCTGTAAGTGATTTTTCTGGAGTTTTTTTTGAATTACAAAAATCTTTATCGCAATACGGCAATGCCGGGATCCGGGACAGTACGAACCTACTCCGCCGGAATCCGGCTTAACTGCAGAATAAGATATTTTTTTATTTTCACGGCCGGAATATGCACCTCGGTAAAATCATCTGTACGGTTTATTGTAATACCGTTTCCTTCCGTATCTGAAAAATATGTATTTACCCTGTTGTAACAGCCGCGGATTTTAAGAAGGATGTTCCCTTCGGGTAATTGAGGAAATGAGGTTTTATAATTTTCTTTAATACACTTACCGCCGCTCAAAACTAATCCTGATTTATTTAACAGATGGATAATCAATTCCTGTTTTTCCGCGGCAAAGACATTCAGGAAAATTTTGTCGTTATAATTCTGCAGTTCAACTTTATTTCCGCTGATGAAATTTTTCAGGTAAAATGCCAGTATTTTATCATATTCTTCGGAAATACGATTGTTTTCGATATGACATCTGTATTGAAATTTCGCCAGTAATTTAACCACCTCCGTCGCGGTCAGCAGCCCCGGCTTACCGGAAAAATAAAGTATTTTCCCCCTGCCGTATTTATTACTCCAGATCGCCGTCGTCTTTCCATACATGTCGCTTATGCCGATGTCCGCAAGGCTTTCACCTCGAAGGCCAATGGTTTCAGTCAGTACTGCCGGCGCTTTGTGAGGAAGAATCCAGGGCTCCGAAGCGCTGACAGCGCATTGCGCGGCAATATCGGCGGGAATTTCGACGGAAGGATTTATCAGAGAGAGCGTCCCGACATAATTTAAGCCCAACAGATCTGACAAGGCAAAATTACCTCGCTTGTTTCCTTTTTCGTCAAATAGCGAGGTTTCATGCGAGATGATGACATTTCCGCCGTTCCTGACATAATCCCTGATCTTTCCGGCTTCCGCTCCGGACATACAGGCAAAATCAGGCAAAATCAGCAGTTCATAACAGGCTGGATCCAGATTATTCAGCGCCTCTTCGAAAACAACGTCAAACAGAATATTATGCCGCAGCATTACTTCGGCCCAACCCGCAAATTCGTTAACATAATAATCGTCGTCGTGCCCCCTGTACCTGTCCCTTGTCCTCCGGGAAAACAGAAGAGCGGTTCCGGCAACGGATTTGCCCCCCGCAAACAGAAATTCATGGTTCCGTTCCAATTCCAGATGTTTTCTTTTCTTTTTCTCGGAAAACCTTTTGTTAACCAGCGTCGGGATATAACAGCCCCAATACTTTGCCCCGGCCGACTTGCACAAAGCCCAGCTTAAAAAATCTTCAGACGCATTACGGGGATACTGGATCGAAATAAACTGCACGGCGTAAGCCTGCGCCAGCGCCTTAAAAACTTTCATATCCGTAACAATCCTCTCCCAACTGAAAGTAACGGCCATATTGTTGGTCACTTCCTGGAAAACGGTATTGGCGCCTTTTATAATTTCCTGATATTCAAGCCCGGTCCGCTGCCCCGCCCAGGTACGGGTTATGCCGGAACAACAGGTAAAATACGCACAATCGGCGCTGATTTTAGCGACAGCCCCCGCCAGCGCCTGATGAAAAGCGCCTATTGATTTCTGCCTGAATTCGAGCCAATTCCTGAAATCCGGGTTTTTGAAATTTCCCCAGAAACCGGAATCATCAGCGGGCGGAATAGTTTCGACGCCGTAATCCAGTCTGAATTTTTCTCTGCATTATTCACAGGTGCAGCTGAACCAGTCCGGCAGGAACTGGATATCATCGGGCATAATGCCGTCCACTCCTGTTGACAATATGTCCGGCAGAAAAGATTCCAGCATGGCTTTGCGGTAGAACGGGTTGTTCGGGCAGAACATCAGACCCTGATAAGAAGCGACGGCGGGGCGTTTTGTTTTTATATTATACTGAAACCATTCTTTCAGGTAATAATCTTTATATTTCAGTTTATCGGGAGAACCTGCATACAGTCTGTTCTGCGGGTTATAGTGGACAAAACCAACCCCATGATGTTCGATTACTTTCAAACCGCGGGCATGGCAGGCCCTGACCACTTTCAGCAGGACTTCACGCATTGCATCGAAATCGTATCTTTTATCGTAATGGGCGCCGTCAAAAAATATGTGCCGGTATTCTTCATTTTTGCCGCACCACATTAAAACCACCGTATTTATTCCTCCGGCAGCTATTTTCCCGGCCTGAAGTCCGGCTTCCTTCTGAGTTATCGAAAAATTATCGGCCGTCCAAGTGCCGATCCTGGCATTTCTCAACCATTCCGGACTGCGGGAGCCGTCCGGTAAATCAAAATCCGCCCCCGGAACAGATATGTTATTGTTTTCAACAGTTTTTGCCATAATATCGGTTTACCCCTTATATTGAAATTCAAATTCCTTTTCCCGGCGCTATATCATGAAACCAGTGATAAACAGCCCCGTAAGCGAGCTGCATCGCTCCTTCCTGCCCCTGCGCAAGCTCATCCTGAGGCGGCGCAGAAAGCATTCCGTAGAGAATATTACTGACGTCTATATCCGTAAACCGCTGAATGCAAACCAGGGCATGGATCATGAACGGGCATATTTTTTTCTCGTTGTGGATAAGATACGGACTTGCCGGTTCCCGTGACAGCCGCCATTCTTCGGGATCGCTGCAGCTTTTCAGACTGCCGTCCGGCTGCTGCGCGGCGATAACGCAATTCAGGGCTCTGATAATTCGCCTCCTGAGTTCAGTTTTACAAATGTGACCGTCGGGCAGAATACCGTAAAGATGCGCAAAGCCCCTCAATATGATCCCGTGATAAAAAATCCACGAATTATGTTCCGGCCAGCCGCCGCCGGGTTGTTGGTTGGGATAAACGCCTTTGACGGTTTTCTCAATGGCGTCTTCCAGACAGTCCTGATGGCCGGTTTCCCGGTAGTGTTCACAAAGGTGCCAGACCGCGAAGGAATTGTAATTATTGTTGGTTATATCAGTTCCATGCTTAATTGCCCACTCAACGGCTTTTGCGGAAGCGTCCAGATACTTTTTTTTACCGGTCAGCCTGTACATTTCGATGAAGGCGCAACCGGGCCCCGCCGTGCAGAAAAGCAGATGCCGTGAC
>JAQUOK010000241.1 GCA_028717165.1 Victivallaceae bacterium
ATCGCCTTTACCGCGCGGGGTTGCCGCCAGATAACCGAATATCTCCGGATTGAAAACATAACGGCCGGCAACAGCCAGGTTGGAGGGCGCTTTTTCCGGGGCGGGGTTTTCGACGAAACCATTTACTTTATATAGAACACCGTCTTCCGATCTGCCGTCGACAATTCCGTAGCGGGAGGTTTTTTCCCATGGGACCTCCTCAAGCGCAACAACCGAGGCGCGAGTTCGTTCGTAAGCCGCCAGGAGCTGGGAAATTACGGGTTTGCCGTCGGAAGAAAGCACGGTATCCCCGAGTAAAACCGCGAAAGGTTCATTGCCGACAAAACTCCCGGCATACATTACCGCATCGCCCAGGCCGTTGAGTTCCTGCTGATAGACATAATGCAGCTTCGCCAGTTTGTCAATGCGGCGCAGTTCCGCGAGCATTTCGGTTTTACCGGCCGCTTCGAGTCTTGCCTCGAGCCCGGCGTCAGGGTTGAAATGTTCCTGAATCGCCGTTTTCCCGGAACTGATTATTATCAGGATATCGGTGATTCCGGCAGCAGCGGCCTCTTCAATGACGTATTGGATTACCGGCTTGTCCACCAGCGGGATCATTTCCTTGGGAACGGCTTTGGTAAAAGGCAGAAAACGGGTGCCGAAACCGGCCGCCGGGATAACAGCTTTTTTAATCATTATATTCTCCAGTATGGTCTTACTCGAAAGCTTCCTCACAGGAAGTAACAATTTGCGGTTTAATGACCTGGATGCCCTCGGCATTGAGTTTTTCCCGAAGGCGGCTGAACATGGCTTCGTCCTTGTAAGTGCCGATGATCGCGCCGCCGGAACCGGTAAATTTCGCGGAAGCACCGGATTCGCGCGCCAGGTTTACCATCCGTTTGTTCTTCGGGGAAATTGTAGTACAGACCTCCTGGCGCAGGTCAAAATTCCGGTTAAGCAGCGTATGGAGTTCAACTGCATTATTTTCGGTAATGCATTGCCATACTTTGTCGGTCAGTTCCGCCCATTCGCCCATTGCTTTCAGAACTTCAGGTTTGCCGTTTTCGTAATCCTCCCGGAGGTGCCCATGCAGAATTTCAGAACCTTCGGAAAGATCGGTACGGAAAGCGATATATAAATTCAGGAACTCCGGTAATTCTATTTCCTTATATACTCCGTAACCGTACTTTTTCATATGAGAGCGATTGAAATCCATATAAACCGGCACATTATAGGCTTGCGCGACCCGGTCCTGCAGCCCGGCGTCAATACCAAGTTCCTCTTTTTCCACAGATAAAACCAGATTGGCCAGGATCGGTTTGGGAATTTTCACGCCGTAGAAGCGTTTCAGGGCCCGGATACAGGCGGTTATGATCGCGGAAGACCCGGCCAGCCCGAGACGGTTCGGAATAGTTGTCTGGTAACGGATGGTGAAATTACGCGCGTCAAGTTTCAGTCCGTTATTTTTGCAGTAATCATGGAATTTTTTTATGGTCGCCTTCAAAAGGCGTATTCCGCCGTAGTAACCGAACAAACCGACGTCTTCAGCAAGATGTTCAATGCTTTTGAAACTGGAATGATCGCGCAGCGAGGGAAGCAGATCGAGCTCAGGGCTTTCATACATCAGGACTTCCGCATGGTAATTGCTGAAAACAAACGCAATTGTTTTGCCGAAATACCCGTCTGAAGGATTACCGATCAAGGCCGCCCGCGGAAATGCCTTTGTCTTAATAATCATAATAACAGCTCTATATTATTCGATTAATATTCTGAAAATATTACAATAACATTTTATTGACAGTTTTCAAACCGGGCAGGAAAGAGCCGGTCTGATGACCGGCGCTCCCGGTTTTTTGTATTCGATGTTCAATCTTCCTTATTTAGCCGCCCTTACCATCAAATCAGCGACATTTCTGGCGAAAGTCAGGGGATCTGGGACCGGGCTGCCTTCGGTCAGGAGCGCCTGGTCATAGAGGAGATGCGCGTATTTGCCCAGTTCCGGGTCCGCTTTGTCCGCGTCAAACAGTTTCTGCATGCTTGACACCAGCGGATGCTTCGGGTTCAGTTCAAGAATGCGCTTGCTTACCGGAACTTCCTGCTTCATTGCTTTGAACAGACGCTCCATATGGGCGCTCATGGCATGTTCGTCCCCGACCAGGCAGCAGGCGCTGTCAGTCAGGCGGTTGGTGAAACGCACTTCCTTGACGTCGGTATCCAGTTCCTTCTGAATGAGTTCAAGAAGCTTTTTGTGTTCCTTAGCCGCCTGGGCAATGATTTTCTCACTTTCTTTTTTGCTTTTCTCATCCAGCTCGATATCGCCTTTGGTTGCTGATTTAAACTGGAATTTGGCAAACTGTCCCATGGACGGCATGACCCATTCATCGATGGGATCGGTCATGAACAAAACGTCGAAACCCCGGCTGCGGAAAATTTCAAGGGCCGACGAATTTTCCACGGCCTGCCGGTTTTCCCCGGTAATATAATAAATATCCTTTTGTTCCGGCGGCATGGCGTCAACATATTCCTGTAAACCGATGAGTTTGCCGGATTCGCCGTTCATGGTTTCGTACATTACCAGATCCTTGATCTTCTCCTTGTTCTCGTAATCCATGTGAATGCCTTCCTTAAGGATTTTTCCGAATTCGGAGAAAAATTTCGCATATTTTTCCGGTTCCTTCTCCTGCATGGTCTTAAGCTCGGACAGGACTTTGCGGGTAATAACTTTCTGCATCTGACGAATTCGGGAATTGTCCTGGAGAAGTTCACGGGACACGTTCAGGGGCAAGTCGCTGGAGTCCGCAACGCCCGCGAGAAAACGCAGGTAGTCGGGAACCAGATCTTTACATTCATCGGTAATGAAGACGCGGCGCACGTAAAGCTGCAGGCCTTTTTTCTGAAAGTCCGGCATGAACATATTGAACGGCGCTGTTTCCGGGATATAGATCAGGGCTTTGAATTCAGAAGTCCCCTCTGCGGAAATCTGAATAGCCTTGGCCGGTTTTCCGCCGGCGTGTGAAAGATGGGAGAAAAAACTTTCGTGTTCGTCTTCGGATATTTCAGAAAGTTTTTTCAGCCAGATAGCCTTCTGCGAATTAAGAGTACGTATTTCAACACTTTTCTTTTCCGCGCCTTCACCTTCCTTCTCGACCTTTTCATAAGGCAGAGTGATAGGATATGCAATAAAGTCAGAATATTTGCGGATAATTTCACTGATCTTCCAGTTTTCCATATAGATTTCCGCGTCATCTTTCAGGAAAACAGTTACGTCAGTACCCTGACCGTCTTTTTCTGCACCTTCGATTTTGTAGCTTTCTTTGCCGTCGGATGTCCAGAACACCGCGCTTTCGTCGCTGCCGGCTCTTTTCGTCAGTATTTCAACTTTTTCCGCGACCATGAACGAAGAGTAGAAACCGACCCCGAACTGTCCGATAAGTTCCGGAACATCCGCTTCGGATTGCTTTTTTTCATCGAGGGCTTTCAGAAAAGCCTTGGTACCGGATTTAGCGATTGTCCCGATGTTGTCGATTACTTCATTTTCGGTCATGCCGATACCGTTGTCGGATACCCGGATGAACTTTTTATCTTTGTCAACGGTTAATTTTATCGCCCAGTCTCTGCTTATGTCTTTTTCCGTAAGGGAAATAAATCTGGCCTTGTCAATGGCATCGGCGGCATTGGCGATCAACTCCCGCAGGAATATGTCTTTGTTGGAATAGAGAGAATGGATCATCAGATCCAGCAAATGCTGAACTTCCGTTTTAAATTTCTTTGTACTTGACGACATAACTGGCAAACTCCTGATTTTTTTAAGCCTTGTAAATATTCTTTTTTAAGCTCAGAAATATATATTTTTTAATGAAAAATTCAAGTATTTCCATAAAATATACTGGAAAAATTCAAGTTTTGCAGTATAATCTACCTAACGAGAGTGGGTATAGAATAAATTGGAGAAAATCTTAATCCCCGATTATTATTTACTTGTCTTTATTGAGGAAAGAACCGGCAGTAATTGGCTGATGGTTTTTATAAGCCGGCTCTTAATATTCTATCTTTGGAGGGGCTGATTTTTCATTTTTTAAAATTGCTGTTTCGCAGAACTTATTTAAACTGATAAGAACGGATGCAGGGGAAGATGACAGGGAACCAGAAAGTAAGCAGTAACTTTGAATCGTTAACCAGGATTTGTATCGAACTGAAAGAGTGTCTCCGGAAGGATGACCAGGAACTGCCGAAAGGCCGTTTTGAACAACTTAAGGAAATCGCCGCTGAAGCGGCCGGATTGAGCGACGCGGATCCGGAATTGCAAACCAAACTGGCGGAGTTCGAAACGCTTTGCAAAAAATATATGAACAGGATACACGAACTTTACAAGAGCCGGGATCTGGCAAGATGGGAGCATTATACGCTGAAAATGGATTTGTGCAAACAGGTTAAAAATCTGAAGGAATGCAATGACTGCGACTTGCCGCGGGTAGCCAGAGAACTTAAGAGCATCCGTCTTCAATGGAAAAATACCGGCAGCGTACCGCATGACAAAAGCGAGGAACTGTGGGATGAATTCAGCGAAGAGTACGATAAACTCCAGAAACGCATTACGGAATACTATAACGTCCTGGATACGAAGCGGGAAGCGATAGCCCAGGATAAAATAAAAATATGTGAAGAGGCGGAAAATATCCAGTCATTAACGGACTGGACGGGTGTAGCGCAGCAATTCAAAAAACTTCAGAAACGCTGGCGGGAAGTCGGGTTCACCGTCCCCGTCCGGGAAAAGGAGCTCTATATCCGCTTCCGGGCGGCCTGCAACGTTTTTTTCAATGCGCGCAAAACTTATTATCAGAAAGTTAAATTTGACCGGGAAAGCGTCACTGCCGTTAAATTCCGTTTATGCGAAGAAGCGAAAACCATCTTCAGTCTAAGCTATAGTGAAGCCCACCAACTCATCCCTGACTTATGGAAACGCTGGAAGGCGGCCGGCTCCGCCGGCAAGAATGACCGGGAACTTTATGAAAAGTTCCGGGGCTGTTTCGATGATTATTATGAGGGGCTGCGCAAGCAGCGGAGTGAAAACCTGAAAACAAAAAAGAATCTGTGTCAGGAGCTGGAAAAACTCCAGGAAAGCCTGGATGAAGGAGTTAAGCGGCCGGAAGCCGCGGAAACGAAGTATCTGGATATCAAAAAACGGTGGGACGCCGTCGGGGCAATGCCGCGGGCTGAAGAAAAGCCGATTTTGAATAAATATTTTGCTTTATGCAAAGGGTTCGAGAAATTGAAGACAGAGCCCGATTATCACCATAAAAACGTCCTCAAGAGAAGTTTCGAGCTTGAACGCATAGTCAGCGCCGCACTGGACTCTCTCGATTCCCGGAAGCTGGAAGCCTGGGAAAAATGCCAGGCGGAATGGGAAGCCGCCGGAAGCGCCGAAAAAAAATATTTCAAGCACAGTTTTGAAGCTATCGGGGCGGCTTTCGAAAGCGGGCCGGAACATTGCGAACAACTGCTCAGGGGCTCGGAAGACAACCTGAAACGGCGGCAGGAAATATGCGTGGAACTGGAGAGCCTGGGGATTAAACCGGAGGATGACGCGACTGACAACGACCTCGCGGAAGAACTGACCCAGGCCATTGCCAAGAATTTTGCCGGCAATACCGATACCGATACCGCGGATAAAAAAGCCGAGAAAATAAATGAAATCGCCCGGCGCTGGCTGGAAGCAGGAACTGTACCTT
>JAQUOK010000242.1 GCA_028717165.1 Victivallaceae bacterium
CCTTGCAACTTCGATCTCAAGCTCAAATAATTTAGCGGTTTTGAATTTGCCATCGAAATAATACTATAAATAGTGGGATTATAATTTATTGCATACCATACTAATAATTCTATTAGTTCAATTTTGCTGCAAACGCCAATTATCTGCGCTGGTTCGTTTAAAACAGCCTCGAGTAGGCCTCAGAAACGACCAGCAGGATTATTCGTTGATTCGCTCGCCGAGTTCGTTTACTAGAATCATGCCGTAGTCTTTGGGCTTGAAGCCGTGTGGGAGTTTAGTCATGAAGTCTTTTGATTTGCAATACAGCGCATCTTTTAATTTTGCTATATTTAAATTCATCGCCATCCTCAAATCCACACCAACCAAATTCACGCGGGCAAAATTAGCATCTAACAATTTGGCATGAGCTAATTTTGCGCAACTTAAATTTACACCAGCTAAATTTGTACAGCTCAGATCTGTATGGATTAAATTTGCACCAATCAAATTTGCGTCGGTTAAATTAGCACCAGTTAAATTAGTGTTGGTTAAATTTGCGCGGATTAAATTTGCGCTAGTTAAATTTGCATTGGAAAAATTTCCATAACTTAAATCTGCACGAGTTAAATTTACATTAGTTAAGTTTGCATTGGGCGAAGTTGTATTTTTTAAATTCGCGCGGTTTATGTTTGCGTCCGTTAAGTTCGCGTTGATTAAAAAAGTGTCCGTTAAATTTGAGTCAGTTAAATCAGCACTGGTTAAGTCAGCATTAGTCAAATTAGCGTTAGTAAAATCAGCTTTTGATAAATTTGCATTGGTCAAATTTGAAGCGGCTAGATTGGTGTTGATTAAATTTGCGCTGAAAAAATTGCCATAGTTTAAATTGGCAAATTGTAATTGAAAATCTGCAAAACTTAAGCTGTTTTTTTTGTTAAACAAATTAATCTCGTCTTGTTTTTGGTGACTTTGATGTTTTATCACATGGTAAATAACTTCGATGTAAACAGGAAGCCTGGAAACATTTTTAAAGTCAGGGTTATGTTTCCAAAAATTTTCTAAAAACTCCTTAAATAAAGAATGGATATGAGCCGCTAGATCAATATGCTGAGTTGCATAAAATTTACTTACCTTGTAAATTGCTTCAGTTTTCTGAGTATCAGTTGAATTTTCATAAATAAATGTTTCTTGAACTTCTATTAGATTTTTCCAGAATTTCTTTTTATCTTGTAATTCAATATCTCGTTTTTTAAACTTCTTACCTTCAGGCTGTTTTTCTTTTAACCTTTTTTCTTCTTGCAATTCAATATTTTGCTGTCGTTTCTCTGAATTTTGGACTTCTGCAAGATTTTCCCAAAGCCGCTTTTTCCCCTGTGGAGTAAGTTCTTGCTCGGTTGAGTCATTTTTTTTTGGGGCATTTTTCTTGAAGAACCAAAGGAAAAGTGATATAACAACCGGGTCTATGCATTCTTTTGCCGACAAAATATAAAATATACCTAACTTATTAAAAATAAAACAGATTCCTAAAACCATCATAGCTATAATTATTTCCTGTTGATGATTCTTTTTTATAGAATTACAAATAAATTTAAGTCTCATTTTGCCATTTTAAATATAGATAATTACCAAAAGTTATCCCGGCTGGATGTTTTGCCTTACGCTTAAAAGTCAAAAAGAACAGCATAATGGAGCTGGCGCTCCAGCCTTGACGGGTACTTATATGTTTTATCTTGACTTGACGCTTCGGCGAAAGAGCATTTGATGCTGTTCAAAAACAAAATATTTTGTTTTAAAACACTTATAAAATATACCTTGTACATCATGAGCTGTCAAGTTGTGAAGCGTAAAATAGCGATCTATGACGTGAAACAACCTTACCGCGATTAAACGAACAACCTTGGGCACAAATAGCAAAAAATAAATTTTATAGAAATTATCTTTTTGCAATAATTGCGAGTAGTTCTTTTTTACTGTAAGGCTTACTGAGAAAACCATCAAAACCAGCATCCTGGCAGCGTTTAACATCCGCTTTTAGCACATATGCAGTTTCCGCTATATATGTGATATTCTTCTCTGGAAATTTGTCTATCAACCATTTTCTACATTCAAAACCATCCGCGCCGGGAAGCGATATATCTAGCAAGGCGATATCCGGCAAAAAACCTTCATTACATATTTTCTGCATTTCTACAAAGGATTCGGCTATTTTGCAGTGTACATTTAAAGTCTGCAATATTTCTTTGAGGTACAAAGATGAAACATTATCATCTTCAACAATCAGAATGTTAGCTGGTATTTTAATATCCTGTTTTTTTACCGGTTCGTCAGGTAATACATCAGCATCAACTTTGACCGGAAAAGTAAAAGATACTGTTGTTCCTTTACCTATTTTACTTTTAATGTTCAATGAACCTCCCACTGTTTCTAAAATTTTTGAAACAATTGCCAATCCTAAACCAGTTCCCCCATATTTTCTAGTTGAAGATTGGTTAATTTGTGTGAATGGTTTCAGTACTTCATTTTTCATGTTACCAGGGATGCCAATACCTGTATCTTTAACTTCAATTAATAAAAATTCGTCTTTATAGTCTGCTTTGACGTTAACGCTTCCTTCTTCGGTGAATTTTATTGCGTTCCCAATAAGATTGAACATGATTTGCTTGAATTGCCTTTTAGCTCCAATTACCCCGCATGGTAAATTTTCAGATTGAAAATCCAGCTTAATATTCCTTTTTTCTGATTTGAAATTAAAAATTTCCATACTTTCTCTAATCAGCCTTTCGGGAGGAAACTTAACAAGCAGCATTTCAAACTTTCCAGACTCAATACTTGATAACACGAGAATATCATCTATCAGTTCATTCAGATTTTTACCACATGTTTTTACTATTTCCAGATACCTAAGAATTTTAGAAATTTTTCCCTTGCCGTCACATTCTAATAAAGCATCTTCAATAATTTCGGAAAATCCAAGGAGCCCATTTAACGGAGTTCTTATTTCATGAGACATGGTACTGAGAAATTCTGATTTAGCGGTATTGGCGGCATTAGCCTTATGGATGGCAGCTTCTAATTTTTCTTCGATCTCTTTACGTGCAGTAATATCATTTATCGCGATGTGCAAAACAGGTGTGCCATCGACAGTTGTTGCAAAACTTGTCGTAAGGTTTCCCCAGAGCATAGCTCCATCTTTTTTTAATATTCGGAGTTCGCATGTTTGCGTTTTGTTATCCTTAAACAGTTTTTGGCGATACAAATAATAGATGTCCAGATCCTCTGCCATAATGAACCGGGTGAATGGCTGATTGATCAGCGCATCTTTATTTATTCCGAACATGTTAGAGACGGCCAGGTTTGCTTCAAGGATCAAACCTTCTTCATTCACGGAGCAATATCCCACCGGAGCCAGATCATATAGTTCAAAATAACGTGCTGACGTCGAGTTTAGTCTATCCTGAGTATGGCGCAATTCTTCGTTTTGCAGCTCCAGTTCGATTTGGTGTATATGAAGCTCTTCGACTATTTTTTCATGGGGTGATAGATGCTCCAATTTTTTTACACTTTTTGCTGATTTTTTTTGGTATATTTCTTCTGCCCGGCAGCGTAAATCAGTCAATTCATTCATGATTTTCTCCTAATCCAGATTACCCGTTCTATAGTTGAAACATATTAATCAGGGCGCGGACTGTCATTTGTCCTTTTACGGCAGTACCATCTTTAGTAATTCGTTTTATATTAAATGGCTTTAAAATTTTGTTCTGGCTCAGATTTGTTATATCCAGAAAACTGATAACTGTGCTTTCTATCGCGTTGCCGTTGATTATTACGGTATTGCATGTTGATTTAGCAGCCTTGGCCTTGGTACTTTGGGTTTTAGTAATAATATTTTCTCCTGATAAAAATTAAACTTAACCTTGACCAGCCGTATCAGGCTTTTATCAACTCCCAATTTTATTTTTTAAACAAATTCATCCAAACCACTAATATACGTTCCTATATACATAAAGCAATTAAATCAACAATAATCAGTGATAAAAAATCAAAAACATTTTTTCTTACTCAAATATCTGCAAACCTACATGGCATCCCTTGGGTAATTTCTCGGATTAGATTTGAAAAGCCTATGAAATCAACTATATTTTAAAAATCATATAATAACCACTGGATAATTAATGCCTGATAAAAGAACAGTATCAATCATCCAAGGAACCCCGATTTCGCCGGGGCTGGCGGAAGGCATAATTCATTTACCTCGCCATCTTCTTGGTCCTATAGACGTTCCCGATAACATTGTGCCTAAAAACGTTGATAATGAGATTTCCCGTCTTGATGCAGCTATCACAAGGATATCAGATGATCTCGCGATTCTGGGCGCTCGCGTAGGACAAGAAATCGATTCAAGGCTGGTCAATGTTTTCGAGGCTCATAAACTTATAGTAAACGACTCTTTGCTCAAGGATGAATTGAGAAAAGAGATCACGGGCAACTTAATAAGCGCAAGCAGCGCAGTTAAGGCGGTTTTTCTTCGTTGGGAAAAGCGTTTCCTGTTAATGGAATCACAGATATCCAGAGACAAAAGCGATGACGTGCGGGATATTTCAATTCGCCTGCGCAATGCGCTTGCCGGTATAACGGTTCATCCGTTGGACGATATACCCCATGGCTGTGTGCTTGCAATTTCGCGTTTACTGCCGTCCGATACTATTTTTCTTGCCAGCCGGTCTATTTCAGCAGTACTGTTGGAATATGCGAGTTCCGGCTCTCATGCGGCACTTTTTGTTCGTGAAATGGGGATACCATGCGTCTCCGGGATCCACCATCTGCTGAATTCAACATCAGATGGGGCATTGGCTTTGGTGGACGGGGACACTGGAACTGTCATTATTAATCCCAAGAAAAAACAAAAAGTTATTTTCAGTAAAAAGGTTGCTGACAAAACACACACTCTCGATTTAGCGCAAAAACGTGCCCTGACCCCTACTGTCACCAAAGACAATATACCCATAGTCGTACTTGCCAATGTAGGATGTGCAAATGATACGGAGAAGGCCATGCGTAATGGAGCCGAAGGTGTCGGTTTATACCGTATGGAACGGGCTTATCTGGGGCGTATTGCGCCTCCCAGTGCCGATGAACTCCTTGATGAAATGCGCCAGACATTGAAGCCGGCTGAAGGGCATCCCGTTTGTGTGCGCCTTCTGGATATAGGAGCTGATAAACCTTTGCCGTTCCTGCAATTCCTGGCGGAAACAAATTCTTCGCTTGGCTGTCGGGGCATTCGCTTGCTTCGTAAGTATCCCGAGCTTCTTAAAACGCATTTGCAGGCAGCCCTGGAACTGTCCAGAGAGGGATTCGATGTCCGTATTCTGGTTCCCATGGTTACCCTGCAAGATGATGTAGCGGCAGTTAGGGAACAACTGATACAGCTCGGAACAGAACTGAAAGTGGCTTCTCTCCCCAAGTTGGGAGCAATGATAGAAACTCCCGCTGCGGTTCTTTCGGCGCGGGAAATAACGAAATACGTCGACTTTCTGAGTTTCGGGACAAACGACCTGACCCAATATGCGTTTGCCGCCGACCGGGAGAACGCAGCGGTGGAGCAATACTTTAATGATGCTTCGGACGTCATATTTAAACTTTTGCGCATTACCCATGATGACGTGCCGGACGTACCGCTTTCGATATGCGGTGAACTCGCGGGACGTCCGGAACACATTCCTAAACTTCTAC
>JAQUOK010000243.1 GCA_028717165.1 Victivallaceae bacterium
TTTATGCTGGATTATCAATATTACGGCTTTTATGGATGCAGCCAGCGTAAGTATTATGACCCTTCGGTAACGGATGGAGAAAAATACAGCGCATATAGACATTCAGACGGAGCTAATCTGCTGTTCTACGATTGCCACGTCTTTTGGCATAAAAGGAGTTATGTAATAAACAACGCGCAAGATTTATTTTATAATAATTAGTGTTAGTTCAGGCCGGACGTCAGCAACGTAAGACATAGCTTACCAAACAAAACGACTTAACACTGCCAACATGTGTGATCCGCTAACCGATTTTTTTAACGTTATTAACTTAAAGGAAGCCAATTATGTTTATTTGCAATACCCATCGTCCCGGAGCCGCATATCCGGTCAAGTTAAACCGCCGGATACTGTTCCCGACGTTATTCACATTACTGGCGCTCTCCGTTAATACCCCAAATGCCGGGGGCGCTGTTCCGGATTATAGTTTTGAGGAAACATTCAAAGAGCAAAAGACCGATAAATGGAAATCGGGGAAACGTAAATTGGAAGGTAATGCTGAAATAACCTCCAAGAACTATCACTCCGCTCCCTGCAGCCTTAATATAAAGTCCGCCAGTAAGGGATTGAGTGTTACTGACAGACGACCCTATGGGGATATAAACTTTTCGACTCGTTATTTACCTTGCCCGCCCTTTGGCGCCTCTCTCAAGTATTCATTGTGGATGAAAGGATTGAATATTGTTTCTCCCGGCAGTTATTTTAAAGCCAGATTTACAGTTTATTTCTATAACAAGGAACATAAACCTGTCAAACATCATGAACTGGTATGTATAGACGGAACATTTGATTGGAAAGAATTTAAAGGAACCCTGCCCGTCCCGGAAAATGCCGATTACTTCAAAATTATTTGTTCACTTACTCATTGTTCGGGAGAGGTATGGTTCGATGATATAAAAATAAATGTCATTGACTTTACCGCCAAAAGAAATGAAATTATTTCCAATTTATCTTTAAATGATAAAATAACCTTAATTCCCAAACCCTGGAAGACTAATTTTACCAAAAGCAGAACTAAAATCAATGAAGCGGCTCTGCATACGGTCGCCACGGATACAAGAGTTAACCCTCTGCTGAGAAAGATACTTAACGAAACGGGAGTTAACTGTAATTCTCCCGGACAGCCGGAAGTATCTGTTATTACCGGCGATTCAGCGAATAAGACAATAGCGGAAGCCTTCTCAAAAGAATTTCCCGGCAACAAATGGAATGAACTGGGTACCCAGGGTTATTTTCTCTGCGTAAACGCAAAAGCTATTCTGATCGGCGCCAATACCGAACAGGGACGCTTTTATGCTGTTCAAACGCTTCGTCAACTTATAACGAAAGAAGGTGAAAACATTTTTGTGACAGCAGTCGGCATTATAGATCGGCCGACTATTGAACGGCGGGGGATCGCAATGGGGGTTTCATGGTTCAGAAACAGGGACGAAGCATTTAAAAGGATGGTGCGTTTAAAGCTTAATTTCGTATGGAATGGGGGGCATTTCCTAGGTAACGGACTTATGTACGGAGCCGACCGCAAGGCGACATGGCGAAACCCTTTTCCAGACCAGGTTATCAGTTTCCTGAAAGAATATTTGGAATTATGCCGTAAGAATTTCATTGAAGTAGCCGTAGCGTTCAGTCCCAAAGGCTATCCGCCGACCCATTATTCTTCGGATACGGACATAAACATCCTCTGCGGTAAAATGAAGGTTCTGTATAAGGCGGGCGTACGCAATATGGGCATAAGTTTTGACGACCTGCAAAACATAGGGCAAAACCGGCTTTACTATGAGGATGACATTAAAAAGTTCAATGGCGATCTGGGAAAGGCTCATTTGTTTTTTGTAACTAATATCTATAACCGGATTAAGGGCGAATGTCCGGATGTGAAATTCACCATCCTTCCATATATTTACGGCGGGTTAAAAAACTGCTCTGAAAGCGAGATCGGCTATTTAAAAACCTTAAGCCGAATTCCCGCGGATATTAAACTCTGGGTAGTGTGTCTCTACAATTACGATGACGTAAAAAGGAATTTGCCTTTAACCGGGAGGAGCCCGTTTATCTGGGATAATTTCTTTGCGACAGGGCAATTGCCGGCATTTCCCTCGCCGATAGACAGGTCGAACAAAATCAACGGTAGTAACGTCAGCGGCTATATTTTCCTGCCGGCGATTTGCTCCCATGAAGACGCTGCGGGCATTTCATGGCTTAATATGGCGGACTACCTGTGGTCTCCGGAACGTTATGCTCCTGAAGACAGCTATAAACGCGCGATCGCCTTTATTGCCGGAGACAAGGTTGTCCTGGAACGCCTCAAGGAGTACAGCATTATATCCAAGGATATTAATTCCGTTTCGACACTTGCCGCCCGCAATGAGAAAATTAAATTCATGAGAAAGATAATTGCCGAATTGGACACATTTTCTAAAAAAACAGACGACCTGCCCAAGAATCTTGCGCAGGCCTTGAAGAAGGATATTTTAAAGCAGCGGAAAAAATTCAATAGTATTATCGCTAATTTAGGTTCGCGTCCTTTTTATCCTGTTATAATCCCGAAAGCAGCCGGTTTTACTGATGATAACCCGGCCATGGATAATTTCATTCCCCTTGGAAACGCGAAACGGAAAATAGAAGACAGCAAAGCATGGTTCAGGTATGATGAAAAGAATTTGTATGTGAAAATTGTCTGCAATGAACCCGATGCCGCCCGCCTTAAAGCGACGGAGAAAAAAAGAGACGAAAACGTGTTTCATGATGATTCAGTAGAAATATTTATCATGCCGGAAAAAGAAAATGAATCAGGTGAATTTGTTTACTACCAATTTGTTATAAACCCGCTTGGCACAATATATGACGCCAGGAACATCTATAGAAAATATGAAAATGTCAAAACGTACGACAAAGATTGGAACGGCAATATAAAGGTGAAAATAAATAAAGGCGCGGGATTCTGGGAACTTGAAACAGCCATTCCGTTCAGTGACCTGAAAATGCCATCTCCCTGCTCCGGGAAAAAGCTATTCATGAATATATGCAGAAACCGCTATGCCGGCCGTAAACCTGAACATAGCAGCTATGCTCTTTTGTTAACGAACAAATATCATTCTCCCAAAAGTTTCTGGCTCATGGAGCTAAAATAAAGCAGGTTCATATCCGATATTTTAAAAGATCAAGAAGGGAAGCGGAATGGAAAAATTGTTAAAAACCCCTGAATGGCTGGAAAAAGGGATTGTTTCCGCCGGCATGTATGAGGGATTAATGTTTTTACGCCGCCGGGGAAGCTGTCCCGGCCTGAACTGTGCCCGGGTTGATGATGACGAGGCGTTCAGAAGCGGCTTTACTGAGAAATTTGCTGATCAACTGGCCGCGGACGGCATTAATTTGCTGATCCTCAATTTTCTGAAAGGTTTCGGCATGGAAGCGGAAAGGGATGAACAGGAACTAACCCGGCAAATGATAAAATATTGTCACTACCGGGGTATATATATCGGGGCATATATAGGTGAAACCCTTTTCCGGGAAACTTTTTTTAAGGAAAAACCGGAGGCAATTGACTGGATTTGCCGGAAATCCGACGGAAGTCCAGTTTATTACGCCAATTCACAAACTTTCAGATATCGCGCATGCCGGAACAATACGGACTGGCAGGACTATATAATTTCCGCAGTTAAAAAAGCAGTTAAAGAATTTAAAGTTGACTGGATACATTTCGATAATTTTTTCTGGTCGGTTCCGCCCGGCGACTGCCATTGCCGGGTCTGCCGTGAAATGTTCCGTTCTTTTTTGCAGAAAAAATTCGATAAAAATGAATTGAAACGCCGTTTCGGTTTTAATTGCATTGATAATGTAACTCCTCCTGAAAGTTACGGGAATTACAATGTCAAGGATCCCATTGTCCAGGAATGGCTGTTGTTCCGCTGTCATTCTCTTACTGAAGCCTTTAAAAGGTTTTCCCGAACGGTTCATGAGTTGAATCCCGCCTGCGCAACAGAGTTGAACTGCCACAGTAATTCTTTAACTGCTTCGGCCGGACTTTACGGAGTTGATCATTCGGAAATTCTTCGTTATTCGCATGCTTTCTGGGATGAACGCGCTCCGTTGCCAAAACTGCTTGCCGACAATACCGCGATTACCAGAATAAGAAGCTATAAGCTGGCGGAGGCGCGAAACCAAAAGGCAATGATTTATACGACGCTGCAAAGCTGGCATGAAAACCCGGAAGCCTATGATAACGGGCTTTTTCTGGGCGAAGCACTGACTTTCGGCAATTCTTTCCTTGGGGCGGTGAATTTCGTCTTTTACGCTGATGAATGGCAATTACCTGAAAAAGTAAAAAAATATATAAAGTTTTTCAGAAAGCGGCCCGCCCTTTTTTGCCGGGAAAACGGTTTTCCCGTAGTTCATATTTACCGGGGTACGGATTCACTTCTTTTGGATTACAGTTATTCAGATTACACCACGGCAGCCGTAGAACAAACCCTCGTGCAAGGGCATGTCCCTTACAGCCTGTTGCTTCATAATGAAATCCCGGAGTTCCACGGCAGGAACATATTAGTTCTCGCCGGGCAATCCTGTCTGTCATCCGCTGTTTATTCAAAAATACTTGATTACGCCGAACACGGCGGCAAACTCTTAATCATCGGAGAATGCGGCAAATACGATAACTGGCGCCGGGCTTATAGACGGACGTTGCGTTACGCAATTGAGCAGATGAATATTCCCAGTGCCGTCTGTATCGAGCATGTTCCGGGCAAAGATGAACCGGATGACATTATAATCGATGACTGGAACTGGCGGACAGACGAATTGAGACTTCCCGCAAATCACCGGGAAATCATCGAGACGGTGAAAAAAATCTATAATGCCCCTTTCCCAGTTGCGGTCGATGCTCCTGAATACATTCTGACTGAACCGGTTTCGACCGGAGATGGAATATCCATTCATGTTCTGAATTATAAAAAAGCAACAGAGGACAATATTGAAATTAAAATAGCAGATGAAGTATCTTTAATGCCGGAAAAAGTTCAGGTTTTTATTCCCGGAACGGCAAAAGACGCCATAGTACCGGAAAGCGGAAAACATAGCTGGAGAATTTTTTTCAAGTGTTCGGCAACCTATATGTGTCTGTTCTGGAAAAAAGCACGGAAGCGACTTTAAAGCCGGCAAACTGTTCAAGCCATTTCGTAAAAATATTTATATAAAAGAGAGTTTTAAATGAAAATAAAAGCATTGAAATTTTTAGATTATGATTTCGGTAACCGCTGGAAAGAGGAAGTTGAGGACAAATGGACATATGAAGACTTCAAAAACAATTCCGCCTGGCGGAAAGGCTGGATCAGTTTCGACTGCGCGTTTTACCACAATGATGATGACCGCGTTTATCTGGGAATTACTTCGTTTGACTCGGATATTTTCCGGGCTTATGACCGCAAAAGCGGAAAATTTATTGATCTGGGTTATTCCGCAATAGCTGATCCCTATGACGCCAAGTTCCATCGTTCCCTGGAAAAAGGCCGCGACGGATGTCTTTATGCCGCCATTGCGCTTCTTCACTGTTCCGACCGCTATTTTGACGCGCCCGGCAGTCCGATAGTCAAATTTGATCCCCGCTCAGGTACGATTACCAAAATGGGTATTCCCCTGCCGCATGTATATATTCAGT
>JAQUOK010000244.1 GCA_028717165.1 Victivallaceae bacterium
CTGAAATGCCGGGTTCAGCCGCGTTCTTCCCGGAACGCGGTTGCGGGCATATACGGCGAAGCCGTTAAAATAACTCTGACCGCTCCGCCGGTTGACGGAAAAGCCAACAAGGCATTGCTGAAATTCCTGTCCGTTTTTTTCAAATTAGCGCCGGGCAGTTTGCAGATAACTGCCGGAGAGAGTTCCCGGAATAAAACGGTTTTTATTCCAGATTCCAAAGATACAGTTATCGGCAAACTTTGCTCAGGTCACTAAATGCTGTTTCCGGGCACAGTTCAGCCGGCGCCGACCAAAGTCAAAAAAAGACGGAAACGAACAGGACTTTGTGAATACTGTTCGCGCCGGTGATAACTATATTCCCGAATTTAAGGGATGGCTTCGGGTTTATTTTTGCATACCGCATTCCCAAGAGCGGCTGTCAGCGGCTCGTCCTTTTCGTCGCAGTAACCGAGATGACTGTGCATTATCCAGCCTTCCGCGTACTTGAAACCAGCCGTCATACTGCCGAAATACTCACAGCGGCCAGCCATGTCGAACAGGTAGGAATCAAGCCCCTGGCTGGCGTCAAGCCCCTGGCTGGCGTCAAGCCATTCCTTCTGACTGCGGTGACAGGCAAGCATGGTTTTCTTGGTTTCAATGACGCCGGTAACGTCAACAAGGATTTCGGGAATGACCGGTCTTTTCAACTGGTCATGCAGGGTGTGGGGCATGGAATGGTAAACCCTGACCTTGCCGTCAATCGCTTTACGCGGCGGATTGCACTTGAAATTGGTCATGCCGCGGCAGAAGGCGGCGGAAACCGCCAGACGCCCAGAATTGATATGATCCTCCATATAATCATAAGGACCGTGCGTCAGGATGATTTCAGGAGCAACTTCCCGGACAACCGGCACCAGTTTCTCAAGCGTATCCCGACAATAAAAAACTTCAAGATCGTCACACAGGCTTTCATGAAAATGAGCGCCGATGACTTCACAGGCGTCAATCGCTTCCTGACGGCGCATTTTGACGATAGTTGCGTAATCATACTGATTGGTTCCCAGCGAACCGTTGGCGATATTCATGTAATGAATTTCGTATCCGGCTTCTTTGAGCTTTATCAGTGTTCCGGCCATCATGAATTCGATATCGTCAGGATGACAGGCTATTGCAAAAGCTTTCTTCGCCATGGCTTTGCTCCGGGTTAGTGCATTTCGACGTCACAGACGCCGAAACCGCCGCGCAGAAAATTGAACTGCACCTGCGGATGACCGGAGAGCAGCGACATCGGAACGGTCGTATCTGCGATTTTCTTCGAAATCATATAGGTGGTCAAACGCATTCCGAACGGATTGTCATGGTGTCCGGGATGCCAGATGGAAATTTTTTCAGCCTGCCAGGTCTGGACAGGGCCGACCGTAACCGCCGCAGAGGGAACGTTCTGGACGGTGCCGCCGCCGGAGGTGCGCGCATTCTGCATCAGGGTGATCGGGTGCAGATCAACCCGGCGGGTGGAAAGTTTGCGGTATTCTTCCGGAGTCGGCGGATTGTCTTTGTATTTGCCTTCACGTTTTACCGGGTCGTTAAACGCCCAGTGTTTGGTTTCGCCCTGGCCGCCCTGCATCAGCAGACAGCGGGCTTTACTCCATGATTCGATATATTCGGCCGGGTTTTCGCTCGGGAAATGCATATTTTCGGCAGGCATTCTCAATTCGGGACGGATCCGGTTGAAACACAGATCCATATCGGCCTTGGCAAAACCCAGCGGGAAATCAATGTCGGCGGCTTTGCCGTCAACCATCCACTCATCCATGCCCCAGAAATGACAGTTCTTCAAATCCAGGTTCATGGAGTTGACCATCTGGGCGACCAGCGGCAATTGTTCCGTCGGCCCGATCGGACCGCAAACGCCGGCCGGATTGCCGGCCGTCGCCTGCTGCCATGCTGAAATATATTCGAGCGCTTCGGCGCAATAGAATTCCTGGACCGTATCGTAGATGTTGATTTTAAAACCGGGACGCTCATAATTTTTCAGAGTATCAATTGTGATACCGGCGGCGGCATCAAGAATTTCCCGGCCCAGCGTAGTATAATCCCACCAGGCGGGCGCAATCTTACTGAGAGGTCTCATGGCTAAACTCCTTTTTAATTAATGGATATTTTCCATTAATATACGAACGCCAAAGCCTTTCGTCAAGTAACTAATAATTTTTTTTGAAAGTTTATCAACCGTGACATAATCGGTCAGCCGGTTTACTATCCATATGAAGGGGAAATTGATGATTTCAGACTTTATAAGACCGCATTAAGTAGTGATGAGGCCGAAGAACTATATGATTCATATTAATAACCGTCCAATATTCCGGTAATGCATTCTGCCAGACGCATTACCTTTTGTGATAAGAGCGCTATGAAACTTTTGAGAACAGGCATAACTTAAAAAGAGGCAAGACAAACTCCCTCGCCGCCATACAGTCAAGTCAAAAATTGGCATAACGCAGCCACGCAGCCACCCTTTCGGGGGCGATATACTGCTTCACGGCGGGAACTATAAACAGGCCGCCGCCGGCAGTTTCGAGTGGTTGTGGCGTTCGTAAACGTGTTCGATGCTTTTCACCAGCTTGGGCAAAGTCGCGTCATGCGACAGGTAGTCGTAAGCTTTGCGGAAATTATGCTCAACGAGTTTTCGGCGTTTGGCGGGATTGAACATTTTGTCCGTCCACTTGAAAGCGTCAAGCATAAAAGTTTCGGAAGCGTACCGGCCGGGAACATATTCGGTTTCCCTTATTTTTTCAACAAACGGCGTCAGTTGCGAAAAATCCATACCGTGGGTTTTTATCCCGATTTCCTTAGTAAGCGGCTTGAATGAATTCAGTTTCGAATCCATGCAGAACGGGATACAGGAACGCGCCATTTCGTTCAGGGCATTCTCCCAGCCTCCTGCGGAACTGGCAATGACGCCGAGAGAATTAAACGCAGCCAGGTTTTCATATACCAGGTCAAGGGTTTCAAGAGAAAAATTCTCCCCCAGATGATAATAGGGCAGACCGATCTTTTCCGCAAACCTGATAGTCCGTTCAAAATACTGTTTGTCGTCGATATTGGGGTGAGTAACGATAAAAACAGTTTCTTCGCCGCAGTAATATGCGTACTCGCGGGCAAGCAGCATGGCCTCCTCAAGGCGTTTGCGGTAAACCGGCCTGACCGGAGAAATGAACATCAGAGTATTTTTATCGATATGCCCGTACACATATTTATATGATTTTTTATCGCTTTGCAGCCGCCGTTCCATAAGGTATTTGACGAATATCTTTCTGGGCGCCAGCCGGATGAACGGTTCCAAAGACGGGAAATCAAGGAAATCCGGAATTTCAAAAATATGGTCCCGCGGAACCTTATATCTATTCAGAAAACTTTTACGCTGGGTGGGATTCAAAACGATATGATACAGATTCGGCAGCTTATACGGCCCGCCGGAATATATATGATGTATCGGGTCGGCGGAAATTATGCTTAACACAAAATCCTTGATCCTCGCTATTTTCTCCGGGCGCTCGGCATCAGGATCGGCAGAATGGCTGATAAACGGCCGCTCGGGATATTTCTTTATAATTTCCAGGAGGGCCAGCGCCGCCGCCGGCTGGGCATGGCGCAAAGAAACCAGATTATAGATCAGTACCGGAGTATTGTGCGGAATACCGCTTAATATCCTGTCGATGCGCCGGAATATTTTTCCTTTGTGATATTCAAATAATTCCAGCCAGTGTTCATCCGATATTCTCCGGATTCCCTCAGTTTCCGGGCCGTGGGTAAACTGGTTTGCAAAGAGAAGCATTGAATCATCATGATGGAAATCCAGCCTCGAAACAATAGTCTGCTGATGCCCGATAGGGTTGGAAGGGGCGAATTTCGTCTCGCAGCACCCGGTGATCACATGAACGTTTATATCCAGTTTATTGAGGAGACGGCGGTATTCCCTGGCCTGAAGCGCAACACCGTCAAGACCGCCGGTCCGCATGATAATAACCGGATAAGTTAAATGTTCTTCTGAAGAAAACGGCATACTGGAACCTTTAAATTTCATGCGGAAAAACTATTCCTGCTCTTTCATTATTTCGAGGAATATCCTCTTATCGGTCGCTTTCATATAGGCTTCGTCAATGGAAATTATCCCGTTTTCGTACAGTTCCTGCAAATTGCTATCCATAGAACACATACCGATATTCTTATTGGCTTCGATAATAGTGCGGATATTGCTGATCTGCCCTTCGCGTATGACGCTCGGCAATCCGTCCGCCCATAACAGAACTTCATGGCAGGCAACCCGGCCGCCGCCGATCTTGCGGCAAAGCAGCTGAGATACGACTCCCTGCAGACACTCCGCAAGCATCGTCCTGATCTGCGCCTGCTCGGCAGCCGGGAACGCATCGATGATACGGTCAATGGTTTTAGGAGCGTTATTGGTATGGAGCGTAGCAAATACCAGCATTCCCATCGTGGCGCAAGTCAGGCCGAGCCGGATAGTTTCAAGGTCGCGCATTTCCCCGATCAGGACGATATCCGGGTCGGAACGCATCGCACCGCGCAGCGCTTCGGGGAACGAACTGCTGTGTATCCCGATTTCGCGGTGGACGATCACCGAACTTCTATTCTGATGCACAAATTCAATCGGGTCCTCAACGGTAATGATATGTTTTTCCTTATTGCGGTTAATATAGTCGATCATTGCCGCCAGAGTAGTCGATTTACCGGAACCTGTGGGCCCGGTAACCAGAACGAACCCGCTATGGTATTCACATATATCCTTGAGCACTTCAGGGAGATTAAGTTCACTCAAGGTTGCTATCCGGCTTGGGATCTGCCGGAAAACCGCCGCCATTCCGAAATGGTTATAAAGATAGTTACTGCGGAAACGGGCAACTCCCGGAATTTCATGGGCAAAGTCCAGATCGTGCTTTTCCATAAACCGCTGCCAGCGGCTTTCAAGACATATTTCACTTAACAGCTCTTCCATTTCCTTCGCCCTGACGGGAGTATCCTCAAGAGGCACCAGGTCTCCGCTGACACGGATTTTGGGAGGCTGATTTATACACAGATGGAGGTCTGAACCGCCCTTGTCAAGCATACCGGTTAAAAATTTGTCGATTACGGCCATTAATTACCTCCCTGGGCTAATTTTTTAGCTCCAGCGATGGCGACTTCACGCTCAAACTGGGCTTTCACTGAATTATCACGAATATGCGACCGGGCGATTTTTTCACTTATCATACCCAACTTGTATTTCTCGAGAATATTATCCTGAAAGGTACACATGCCGGCTTTCCGCCCGGTTTCCATAACGCTTTTCAGGCGGTGCGTCATTTTTTCCACGATGATATTCGAGACCGCCAAATTGCCGACCAGTAATTCATAACCTATTGTCAGGTTGCCGTCCGTCCCAGGCAGCAGCTGCTGACAGACGATGCCGCGCAGCGAACCGGCAGTCATCGTCCTGATCTGCTGCTGCTGAGTCGGCGGAAAAACGTCAAGAAGACGGTTCAGGGTATTGGCCGCATCACAAGTATGCAGAGTCCCGATAACCAGATGCCCGGTTTCAGAGGCCGTAATCGCGTTTTCAATAGTTTCCAGGTTATGGAGTTCGCCGATAACAATAATATCCGGGTCTTCCCGCAAAGCGCCTTTCAGGGCCGTGTTGTAGG
>JAQUOK010000245.1 GCA_028717165.1 Victivallaceae bacterium
CGTAAAGACAGCTTAATTCCTTTACTCTTTCCCTGAGTGCGGCCTGCTCTTTTTCGCGTATCTCAAGTGTTGTCATATTTACCTTATTATTATAATAAATATTTATCCAATACATAGCCTCTTACGGGTTAAGCTAATCAACTTTAACAGATAAGTCAAATCTGTATGAATTTTACCAATCCTCAGAATCACTATGTTATGGCTATTGGGCTGTAGAGTTCCGGCAACAGAGTTTTCTTCTGAATAATTTAACTTACTATATGGCATTGGTTATCGATTGCAAGTCTCATCGGCAGATCGTCAACCACTATCTCATAGTATTTGCATTCGGGAAAGCAGTATATTCCTCCTTTGCAGATACCCGGTCCGGCTGCTCCGATCCTGCCGCTTTGATATTAACGGAAACAAAAACGTCCCGGTTTAAAAGTCAACAACACTTGATGAATATGCCAAAATTTAAAAAAACAGAAAAATTACCTGAAACAGAACAATAAATAAAATTACCGTATAGTCATATGGCTTCATGTCTAACACAAATATAAAGTAATTGTTCAAAACATGAATAAATATTCATTTTTTAATAAATCGACTTGACTTTTGGAGATATAGCATTAATATATGATTATTGAATAATAATTCAAAAAATGAACACATACAAAAAAAGACGATTATGAATAAAAAAAATAAGAATAAATCAAGCCAAATGAGCCGTAAACAACTGGAGAATAAGAAACGTAAAGCGGATATTTTGTCTATCGCCGAAAACGTTTTTCAAGAAACTGGTTTTGCGGCGTTCAAGGCCGAAACTGTTGCTCAAAAAGTACATATTTCAGTAGGAACTGTGTATAATTCTTTTGCCAGCAAGGAAAAATTGTACGCTCAGGTTCTAGAAAAAATCGGCAATGAATTGGTTGAAAATATAGACCTGATTAATAAAAAATACGGTCCGGCAAAGGCAATTGAAAAAATTATTGCATTACGATTATCTCAACATCGCCGACTTGGTTTGTTCCTGACTTTCTTTTCAGGCGGCTATATCAACAGAGATGATTTAAGTTCAAGCAGCATATTTGATTGCCCGCGTGATCTCTATTACAAGTATCTTGAGCGCATTAGTAAAATCATTGAAAGAGGAATTTGTCTGGGGATTTTCGAACCGGTAAACTCTCACGCCGCCGCAATTGGCTTTGAAGGGATATTGAATTCTTTTGTAAGTTACTGGCTTGACCCCAATAACCCCAAGCAGCCGGAAGGTAGCCTGAACGAAATTAAAAAAGCGGTACTGGAGCTCTTGCGCTTACACAGACAGGATACTGAACCGGGAAACGAAAACGATGTTCGTATACCCGGGCGTGAAGTATTTATTACCAAATATGACTATTTACGGCTCAAGGAGTTAATAGAAGTAGCGCAAATGTTCGATTCCGGTAAATACGCTGAATCGTTCGACGTGCTGACCAAAGCACTGACCGGAAGCAAAATTGTGAACTCTGAAGAGGTTCCCAGCGATGTAATTACCATGAATTCAAAATTGGAATTAGTAAATCAGGATACCGGGGAAACTATTATTTCACGGCTGGTTTTTCCCTCTGACCTTTCAGCAGATAATGCGGTATCTGTACTTACTCCTCTGGGAGCAATGCTGCTTGGTCAATGGAAAGGAAGCAATATCGAATTTGAACAGGATGGGAAAGCTAAAAGATATATTATAAACGATATTCTCTACCAACCGGAATCTGCAGGAGATTTTCATCTTTAAAACATAAGGGTACCTCTAATAATTCAACTTAGCACAACCGCCTCGGTGCTGTATTATTTTGAAGCAAAAACACATTTTTAGATGTTCCTATAAAATTCATGCTTGCAATAAAATTATTTATGGAACGGGTAGCTTGCGATTTCAGAACATAAAAAGCAAGTCGGTCTGATTAATTTCATTTGAGAAACGTAAATTGTTTTACATCTCGTAAAAGTCTATTAAAAAACATTAGTAAGGAGGTTCTTGTAATGCCTGAAAGAATTGTCAGTAAAAGTGATTTTGAAAAAATCAATTATATACTGGAAAGTATGTTCGGTTCAAACCCGGAGAGTTTCGATGGATTTGCGAAGGTTCTCGATTCTGCAAAAAAGTTGAATGACGAACAAATGCCGGATAATATTGTAATGCTTGATTCATGTGTTGAACTATTTGATGTCGGCAATCAAGAGTTAATGCTAAAAAAAATCGTTCTTCCTCCTGCTGATTTCGATACTCAGGAATTATCGGTTTTTTCACCGGTTGGAATGTCAGTCTTCGGCTTAAAGGCCGGAGAAACAATCGATTGTAAGGTACCGGGCGGTATAAGGCGCATTGAGGTGCGAAATATTCTTGACTACTGTCAAACCGGTTTTACCTGATGGAGAATAAAAGTTGAAAAATATTTTAATAATATCGAAAAGTGATAAACATGGAAAATGTCTGGCATTGTACGGTTTCATTAAAGACATTTGGAAGCCGTACAATGTTCACATAATTTGTCAAGCTGGGACAATTACCGAAAATCTGTCACAATTGGGAAACATCTTTCTTCATGAAGTTGCCGAAGAACATATAGTTAAAGAATTGACAAATCTTTTGTCCTCGGCAAAATTTGATTTGGCGCTTCTAAATTACAGTGAAGACTGTCTGGAAATGCAACGATTGTTCAGTATTTTGAGTAATGTCATATATACCATCGCAGTAAAATTAAACAAGCTTGGCGTTGCGCGCAGAATCCTGTTGCCTATATGCGGGGGGAATAATGTTACTCAGTTGCTGTGGTTTGTCCATAGACTGGCAGACTATCTCTCATTACCGGTCCACTTGCTGCACATAAGGACAATTCCGGGGAAAACAGATTCCGAACAGCTCTTCAATGATATCATTGCAAAAAGCAGTGGGCTATGCTCAAAAGAAGAACTTGTTGCTTCAAGTATTATTGATGGTATTCAAAGTAAAATTATGGATAATGACATTGTCATCGTGGGAGCCCCCAGTTATTGGCAACTGACAGCGCAATTTCGCTATTCAATTCCGTATAATATATTCAGAACCAAGTACGATGCTATAATGCTGGTAGCTCCTCGCCCTTCAGAAATACGGCTCAGGGATGTATTGTGGCATAAGTTGATTTCTCTCAATATGACTGCCGGAAATAAAAAATCAGCCATATCCCAAATGGTTCAACTTCTGGTTAAATCCAATCAAATTACCGGAGAACAGTACGCAAATGTATTAAACAGATTGCTCGAGCGCGAAAAAAAATGTACGACAGCTGTAGGAGAAGAAACTGCGTTTCCTCAAGTAACAATTCCTGGCATGACCGGAGTTGTTTGTTGTTTGGGCGTATTTCCCCAAGGTGTTATTTTCGGAGGAACGCCAGAAAAGGTGAAATTCATATTCCTTATATTAAGTTCCCAGAATGATTATGGAGAATACCTTGTTGTTTTGTCCAAAATTGCCAGAAACATGATCAATGTCCACCAGAGGAAGAAACTGTTAAAAGCAAGTTCCTCGTGGGAAATTCTGGATATAATGCAGACTCCGCAAAAATAGATCAGTGTTACCGTAAATAAAAGAAACAGATGCATTTTTTTTGATAAATAATGGCATTTGAGCGGGCTTTTTACCCTAATGAGTCGGCGATAATTTTTTTCAAAGCTATAGCATGATTGACCTTGGGATCCTTAGCGGCATAAAGCAAAACGAGTTTTTTCTTCTCGGATATTTCAGCTAAACGCTTCAACTCATCACCTTGTTCATCCAGTTCCTTTCTGTACTTTAAAGTAAACTGTTCCAATTTTTCGGGCTCATGATTGAACCATTTCCTTAATTCATTGGAAGGAGTTAATTGTTTGGGCCATTCATCAAATTCAATAGACTCTTTGACAACTCCACGAGGCCAGAGCCGGTCAACCAGAACCGCATATTCTCCGGGATGCCTTTTACGTTTTCTGAAATCGTAGATCCGTTCTATTGTAATGTTCATAATCTATTTCCTCTTTCCGCCTTATTGCGAGGAAAACAACTTGGCTTATTTTCATTTTTCTTGGGACATGGGGATTCTCCGCAATGATAGCAAATCTCATTTTTCAGAGGCTTCCCGGCGTAATAGTCAGCAACATTCTGTAAAGTTGTTGCCGCGATACTTTCAAGCGCCTCCCGGGTAAAAAATCCCTGATGCGAGGTAATGATCACATTGCTGAAAGAAGTAAGCCGCGCCAGCAGATCGTCAACCATTATCTCGTCGGATTTGTCTTCGAAAAAGTATTCACTTTCCTCCTCATATACATCCAGTCCGGCTGCACCTACCTTGCCGTTTTTCAAGCCTTCAACAAGCGCGGCGGTATCTACCAATTGTCCGCGGCTGGTGTTTATTAGGATTACTCCTGGCTTCATTTGATTGAAAGCGCTCGAGTCTATCATGTGAAAATTATCTTTAGTCAGCGGACAATGAACCGAGATTATATCCGAACGGCGGTAGAGCTCATCGAGTTCGAGATATTCGACTCCGCAACGTGTAGCAAAATCTGAATCAGGATAACGGTCATAGGCGATGATTTTCATTCCAAAGCCGTGGAGGATTTCGCACATTATTTTTCCGATCCGTCCGGTGCCGATAATTCCGGCAGTTTTTCCATACATGTCAAATCCCATCAATCCGGCAATGCTGAAATTATTGTCTCTTACGCGATTATACGCTTTATGAACTTTTCGATTCAATGCCAAAATGAGAGCGGCTGCATGCTCAGCTACCGCATGCGGCGAATATTCAGGAACTCTCAGAACGTATATTTTGTTGAATGCGGCGTGCAGATCCACATTGTTATAACCGGCACAGCGCATGACAATCAAACAGATGCCGTTTTCGTGAATTTTATCGACAACCTCAGCGGAAATATCGTCATTGACAAACAGGCAAAGGGTATTATATCCGGCGGAAAGTTGCGCTGTATCGGCAGACAGTTTTACCGGAAAATACTTGATTTCATACCCATAGTTTTCATTTTCCCGTTCAAAGAATTCCCAATCATAAGTTTTTGCGTCGAAGAATGCAATCTTGATTTTGTTATTTTTAATGATTTCCGCCATATTGTAAATGTCCTGAATTTATCCTCCATAATTTAATATATCACAAAAACCCTATAAAACAAGAATGGAAGCTAAGGAGCCTCTTTGCAGGTAGGGATGTATTTTTATTTTAAACATTGAAATTCTACAAAACGGTATTTTTTAATGAAATGCTAAACTTGTTAGTTTGCAGTTTAAAATGTTAAAGTTGAAAATAAAAAGATATAATACTTACATTATTTGCATTGATTTTCGTTTTTTCTCAATTTCTGCAACGTTCTTACCTTCCGCGACAAGCAGAATAATTTTGACCTGTTCAGAGCTATCCGCTTTTTCTCAACAACATTTCCAGACTTTCTATAGCTTCGACTTTTTGATTTTCCTGTTATACGATATGATCTTTTTGAACAGACTATCGTTTTTTTCTGTATCCGGTATTTTATATTACGGCGACTTTGAGGCTCAAGTATTGCCGCAGGTTTATCAATCATGTCCGGATTTATGTTTTTTGAACGGTCCAGCTTACGAACCGAATCCCTTATATGTACAATCCATCTTTTATCGACGCCTAAGTGATTTAACGTTTG
>JAQUOK010000246.1 GCA_028717165.1 Victivallaceae bacterium
CTAATGAGGTGTACGAAAAACTGATCGAAAAAACCTTGATCCAGCCGACCTTCGTAACCCGTCTTCCGGCGCAACTGGTGCCGCTGGCGAAAACCTGTTCCGACGACAGCAGCGTAGTCGATGTTTTCGAACTTGAAATCAACGGTCAGGAAATAGCTCCCGGGTATTCCGAACTCAACGACCCCATCGAACAGCGCCGCCGCTTTATGGAACAGTTTGAACGTGCCGGGCGGGAGGGCGACAAAGTCGAAGATAAAGTGGATCAGGATTTTCTGACCGCTCTGGAATACGGCATGCCGCCCGCCGGGGGAATGGGAATAGGAATTGACCGTCTGATAATGATGCTGACCGGGGCTGAATCCATTCGCGATGTGGTTCTGTTCCCGCAGATGAAAATACAGAAGTAATTGAAAATTTAAATATTAAGGTAAGATTTGATGTCAGAATTCAAAAGAGTTAAAGTTCCCGCAGGTGAAAAAATAACCGTAGCTCCGGACGGCAAGTTGACCGTTCCCGACAATCCGATCATCGCGTTTATCGAAGGCGACGGCATCGGGCCGGATATTACTGAAGCCAGTATGCATATATGGAACGGCGCGGTTGAAAAAGCTTACGGCGGTAAACGCAAGATTGCATGGATGGAGATTTTCGCCGGCGAGAAAGCTACTGAAGTTTACGGCAAAGACGCCTGGCTTCCCGAAGAAACCATTGACGCCATTCGCGAGTACCATATCGCAATTAAAGGGCCGTTGACGACTCCGGTCGGCGGCGGCATCCGCTCCCTGAATGTGGCTTTGCGCCAGTTGCTCGACCTTTATGTCTGTCTGCGCCCGGTAAAATATTTCAAAGGCGTACCCTCGCCGGTAAAGTCCCCGGAAAAAACCGATATGGTGATTTTCCGGGAAAATTCCGAGGATATTTATGCCGGGATCGAATGGATGGCCGGTACTCCCGAAGCCGAAAAGGTCATAAAATTCCTGCAGGATGAAATGGGCGTCGATAAAATCCGCTTCCCCGAGTCCTCCAGCATCGGCATTAAGCCGGTTTCCAGAGACGGCACTGAGCGCCTGGTGCGCGCCGCTATGGATTTCGCCATTAAAAATAAGCGCCGCAACGTGACTCTGGTGCACAAAGGCAATATCATGAAATTTACAGAAGGCGCTTTCAAAAACTGGGGTTACGACGTTGTCAGGAACGAATATGCCGATGTCGCCGTTGCCGCTCCGGACTGTGACTGGCAGGCTCCCGAAGGTAAAATTCTGGTGAAAGACTGTATTTGCGACGCATTTCTGCAGCAGATCCTGACCCGTCCGGCCGAATATGACGTTATCGCCACTTTGAACCTGAACGGCGACTATGTTTCAGACGCTTTAGCCGCCTGTGTCGGCGGTATCGGCATTGCACCCGGCGCCAATATAAATTACCTGAGCGGCCATGCTTTATTTGAGGCGACGCACGGTACCGCGCCGAAATACGCCGGGCTGGATAAAGTCAATCCGTGTTCGCTGGTTCTGTCCGGGGAAATGCTCCTGCGTCATCTGGGCTGGACTGAAGCTGCCGACTTGATTATCCGGGCGGTTGAGAAAGCTATTTCCGACAAAAACGTTACCTATGATTTTGCGCGTCTGATGGATAATGCGACGGAGGTATCCTGTTCTGGGTTTGCCGGGATAGTTGTGGCTAATATGGAGTAATGGAAATAATAAATGCGAGGTGGAGGCAATGAGACTTAATTCGATAATCAGTGAAGAGTTGGTTTTTTGCGATATTCAGGGGAATACGCGCGAAGAAATCTACGGTTCAATGCTGCAAAGGGCTCTGGTTCATATAGGCGGTTCATTGACCGCGGAACAACTGCTGGCGGGGATAATCGAGCGCGAGGAAGCGTTGAATATACCCTATGAAGGCATGGCTCTGCCGCATCTGCGCAATCCGCAGCTGAACGATTTGTTTGTAATTATCGGTATTCTGAAACGGCCTGTCCAGTTAAAGGAATCCGACCTGGTTCCGACCCGGCTGGTGGTGATGTCCCTGATTTCGAATGAGACTTCGGATATCTACCTTAAAGCGCTTGCCGCTTTCTCGCGTTTTTTCTCGCGGGCCGACAATCTCCGGAGATGCTCTGAAATAAATTCGCCAGACGACTTTTTCAGTCTTCTCGAAGGCGTCAAGGTCAAGGAACAGATCACTGCCGATGATGTTATGTGCAGGGATTTTTCCGCCGTCAAAATGGAGGATTACCTGAGCAAGGCTCTGGATATCATGCAGAATTGCAGCCAGAGCGTCCTGCCGGTGATCGATACGGAAAACCGTCTGGTCGGCAAGGTTGACGCCACCGAGGTATTGAAGCGGTTCATTCCGGAATACCTGATGATGATGGATAATTTGAAGTTTGTTTCCTCTTTTGAGATGTTCGATAAATTTTTCAAAGAGGAGGGCGTCCGCCTGGTAAAGGATTTCATGATTCCGCAGGTGGCGGTCGTCGGCAGGGAAACTCCGCTTATCCAGTTTACCGTAACTTTGGCCAAAAGGGAGGCGGATATGATTTTTGTAGTTGACGCCGAGAAAAAACTGCAGGGGGTTATTTCAATTGACGATATTATACATAAAATTCTGAGAGGCTGATTTCAGATGTTTACTTTCTGGTTCGCAACAATTGTTTTTATTGGTACATACATAGTAATAGCTTCCGAAAAAGTCCATAAAACCGTCGCCGCCCTGATCGGCGCCTCGTTAATGTTCCTGGTTGTTCTGCACGGTCCGACGCATGGTGAAAAGGAAACTCCGGGCCAGGTTCTCGAACAGGGCATCGAGCAGTCCCAAGTGCAGCCTTCTCCCCAGATTGGGGCGGAACTGCTTCACCGGGCGGAGAAATATGGAGAACTGGACGTTTTCGCGCGTTATGTCAACTTCGATGTGATCTTTACGCTTGCCGGTATGATGCTTCTGGTAAACGTTCTCAGCGGTACGGGTATTTTCCAGTATATCGCCATTAAAAGCGCTAAAATCGCCAGAGGGTCGCCGGTCAGGACGATGATCCTGCTGGTTCTGTCGACGGCGTTTCTGTCGGCATTTCTGGACAATGTAACGACGGTTCTGCTTATTGCTCCGGTTACCCTGCTGGTGGCGACGGAACTGGGAGTGTCGGCAATGCCGTTCCTGATGGCTGAAACGATGGCTTCGAATATCGGCGGCACGGCCACGCTGATCGGGGATCCGCCGAACCTGATCATAGGTTCGGTGGCGCGTTTGGATTTTGCGGCGTTTATGATCAATCTTGCTCCGTTCATTCTGGGGATATTGATAGTTTACTGTATCTGCCTGAGACTCTATTATTCCAAAAGGATGCAGGTAACCGTCGAAAAACGCGCCCGGATCATGGAATTGAACGAGTCTGCGGCTGTAACCGACCCCGTCAATATGAAACGCGGCGGTCTGGTCATGATTATAACCATTGCCGGTTTTCTGGTGCATGGCGTATTGGGGCTTCAGCCCTGCGTCATCGCTATTGCCGGGGCCGCGCTCTGTCTGGCGATATGTAAAGTTGACGTCGACCATTGCCTGGAAAAAATTGAGTGGAGTACGCTGTTCTTTTTCCTTGGTCTGTTCGCGCTGGTCAGCGGCGCCGCCGAGGGCGGCCTGATGGGGGAATTCGGTTCTCTGCTGGCTTCCGCGAAGGACTGGAACGTACTCGTTACGGTATTGGTGGTAATGTGGATCAGCGGAATATGCGCGGCGATTATGAATAACGTATCCTATACTGCCGCGGTTGTTTCGGTCGTCGCCGCTTTTCTGGCGACGACTCCGGCTTTTGCCGCTCCTGCCGCCAGGGAACTGATGTGGTGGGGCCTGGCCTTGTCGGTATGTCTCGGCGGCAACGGTACGTTGGTCGGGGCCGCCGCGAATCTGGTAACCGTAGGGATCGCCGAGAAAAGCGGGCATCAGGTAACCTTCAAGGATTTTCTGCATTACGGGCTGCCGGTTACGGTATTGAGCATGATAGCTGCATCTATTTATATTATCATCAGATATTATGTCTGTTGTATATAAGCAAAGGGTAAATATTTATGTATATTAAAGCTGACGATTCCCGCATTTTGTGGGAAGGGGTTATTTCTCTTGAGAAAAATAACGGCAGCGTGACTCCATGGCGGATTCCGCATGAAGACAGAGACCTTTTTCCGAACGAAGTTTTTCATAATATGGCGAACCATGCTTCGGGAGTCCGTGTCCTGCTCAAAACCGATTCGAGAAATATCAGGATCAGCGGTGATCCTGTAGGAGCCGGATATGAAGTCGCTCCGTACGGATGTCAGATCGACCTGTGCATTGATAATAAAATCGTTCAAACGCAGGTATTTGAAAATAACGAATTGTTGTTTGCCGGACTGCCGGAAGGCATGAACATTGTTGAATTATGGTTATCTCCCGGCTATCCGATCACAATCCGCGGAATTGAGCTTGATGACGGCGCTTCTCTGGAAAAATTCGAGGACAAGCGTCTGAAATGGATTACTTACGGCAGTTCAATTACCCACTGTGTGCGGGCGGCTTCTCCGGCTATGACCTGGCCGGCGATTGTTGCGCGGACTATGAATTTTAACCTGACTTGTCTGGGATATGGCGGGCAGTGCAAGGTTGATTCCATGGTTGCCCGTATGATTCGCGATATGGATGCGGATTTCATATCCCTGAAGCTTGGAATAAACGTTCACGGCGGAGACCTTTCGCCGAGAACATTCGTTGCCGCGGTTATCGGTTCTATTGCCATTATCCGGGAAAAACATAAAACTGCCCCGCTGGTGGTTTGTTCTCCGATTTACAGCCCGCCGAGGGAAGATACGCCCAGCATTGTCGGCAATACTCTTGTCAATATGAGAAACGATGTAAAAAAAGCGGTGGAATCATTCCGGAAACGCGGTGATAAAAATATTTATTATGTTGACGGTTTGAAAATATTCGGGCCGGAATTGACCGAATATCTGCCGGATAAACTTCATCCTGACGCCAGAGGCATGGAATTAATGGCGGAAAATTTCGTTCATGAAGTTTTTAAAAAGCATAAAATAAGCTTGACCGCTTAAGTAAAAACGCAAAAACATCTATAACCTGAACCTTGTGTATCTGAAACTGAATCGAAGCGAATGAGGTTACAGAAAAATAAGCTTGACCGCTTAATCAAAAGACGCAAAGATATCCATAAACTGAATCTTGTGTATCTGAAGCTGAATCGAAGCGAATGAGGTTACAGAAAAATAAGCTTGACCGCTTAATTGCAGACGGGGGAGAAGTAATACTCCCGGGAATATAGGATGGAGTGTATTTATTGAGGAGAGGTTCCCGGTAGCATTAATTCTTTTTTTCATTTAACCCTTTTATTATAGCTAATTCACGGAAAAACTGTATTTTCCGGTGATTACCCGAAGGCTGATAACGCCCCCTGCCTGCACAGTTTGATTTGACAACCGGAGGAGATTCCGGCTGTATAGGCTGCGAATTTCGAAACTATTCAGTCGTTACTGAAAAACTTTTAAAATAATTAGAGTTCAGTCACTTATTTTATCAAACGCCGGTTTTTTATTGCAAGCTTTTCAGTCTGTTCTTATATTTCTCATAAAGAAGTTGCTTTAAAAATATTTTTTCCGATAAAAGCTTACAGTCTCTTTTGTCCATACT
>JAQUOK010000247.1 GCA_028717165.1 Victivallaceae bacterium
CGAGCCTGATGCCGTTCAGATAAATGATCGCGGCCGGATAAATAGCGTCAAAACGGAGAAATATTTTTCTGCCTTTCCAGTCTTCCGGAAGTCTGACCGTTTTGACCAGCAAGGCCCCGTCGCGTTCATCGAGGTGATCCAGCGACACCCGGTTCCAGTTATGAACCGTTTGACCATGAGTTTCCGGATCGGCATAAAAAACTTTACCCGGTTGCTGAATGCGCTGAAAACCGGATAAATTATTTTCAATTCCGGAAATTTCTTTTTCTGCGAACGGATAATATTTTACCAGCCATTCCCCGTTAAGACAGAAGCGGCTGTTATCCGGAACCGGGCGCAGGTGCGCCGGGGTAATAGTGGTTGTATGTCGCTCATCGAACCTGACAAGTTCCGCCTTTTCAGCTTTAAGCTGTTTGTTAATAATTTTTTCACCATCAACGATCATCATTTGCTTCCTTAAATTCGTTTTTTATCGAAAATTTTATCTAATTATTTACGGCGAGGTCTCTGAAGCACAGCGAAAACCGACAAAATCATATGCTTCTTCCGACGGCAATCTTCGCACAAAAGCACATCGTGCTTCGATAGCCCCATCCCGCCAAGACCCTCCTTTTACAATTGATTGTGAAGAAGTCCATTCGGACACATTTCCCCCCATATCATACACCCCATAGGGACTTCGATCTTTAGGGCAGGTACCTACTGGCAAAACGCCCTTTGAAGATAAATTTATTTGTGACTTTTGAGACGCTAAAAAATCAAATACACCTCCACTATCCATTCCAAAAGGTAATTCTCTTTTGCTCCATGGCCAAGTTCTTCCATCCAGCCCTCTTGACGCCTTTTCCCATTCTTCAGAAGTAGGCAGCCTCTTACCTTTCCATGCCGCATAAAGTTCCGCATCTTTTAGTGTAACTCCCACAACAGGACATCGCTCTGTTCCCCTTGGAGGAACTTTCCCGCCCCAGCGGTCAGGATGGAGATGTCCAGTCGCTTTTACAAATTCAGCATAGTCCTGATTTGTTACTTCGAAAATATCAATCCAAAATTCTGGCAAGTGCACTGTCTTCGGAACTTCATTTTTGAACTCTTTTCCGCTTGAACCGAAAATATGATCCCAAAGGTCACGTTCTTTATCACTTGTGCCTAGGAAAAAATTGCCTGAAGGTATTCGTACCATTCCCTTGTGCGGTTCTGGTTTTTTGTCCAGGGTAGTATTTAAGGGTTTTTCTGGTTTATTGTCTGATATTGACAAACCCGAATATGAAGTTCCTGAACTGACATTAATCAAACTAATAATGGAATTAATTAAAGAGAGTCGCCAATTATCATAACAATTTACACCTCCTTTGAAATGACCCAGAATCCAGTCTGTTCCATTATTCTTGCTGTAGTCAACATGAATTTCAGCTCGTAATTTATCCAATACTTTTCGAGCTTTATTGAAAGCGGCATGATATGCGGCATCTTTTATTTCAGTATTTTCTTTTTTCAACATTTCTTCCAGAGTACGCCAATAACGATAATCGTCTGCGCCTTCACGCCAGATTTCCCAGTAATATTGAGGATAAGGTTCTCCCGAAGGGGACGCTTTTGTATAAGAAAAAAATCCGTTATGTTCAAGTAAATTATTATAAGGATTTCCGCAAGTATAACGATACCATTCGGCATAACAACCAGAGCCGCCGGCGCGGGCGAGATAAAATCCTACGCCAAAACGCCCCCACCAAACGGTACCCCCGTACAGCAACCAACGATGAGTACGAGATAAATCCATTGCTTTCTTTAAATTTAAAGGATCAAGGCCGCTTTCAGTCACAATAAATGGAAGGAATCGGGCTGTTCGTTCAATCTGTTTTTCATTACTGCAACGAGAAGAAAACTTTAATGAAGGAAAGCGTTTTGTAAGACGTTTCAACATATCGACTTCTATATCGTTGTAACCAGTTTCTCCGCCCACCTCATAAATCAATGGCGGCCAATTTTGCTTTTTGCGAATACGTTCAACTTCCTCATAGAAAGCGAAAAGAGCCCGATAATACTCGTCAGTTCCTATTTTCCAGCCATTAATCGAAGTCGTTCTTTTTAGTGGATAAGTAAAAGGATAGGCCATAAAAAAGATATAGCCATCAAGTTTCACTTTTTTGAAAGCTTTGGCGTAAATATCAAATACAGTAGTATCCAGATCTACTTTTATTTGCCCATCCGGCAAGACGTTTACATCCTTGAGGGTTTGTATATATCCCCAGTCTGCGAAATACAGACCTACGCTATCATAACCGTGTTCTTTTATATCCTGGAAATCCGCCTCTACTCTCCTTTTCAGTTCTACCGGATCAGTAAGACAATAGTCCGGATTTACGTAATCGACCACACGGATTTCGTCGGAAAATTTTTCTAGAACGAAAGGCAGAACTCGAAGTTTGAACGGAATTGTTGATACAGGATGCCCTTTGGCCTTAAAAGAAAGCTTCCCATAATAGTTTCCTGGTATAGTGTCTTTGGGAATATGCACTGTAAGCCAGAAACGTTTCGCAATTCCTTTGGGAATCTTTAAGTTATGAGCATTCCACTCCGTAATATGACCCGGACCAATATTATATAAAGCATTTTCGTTGGAAGCAACGAGATTAGGTAATTGGCGTTCCACACGAATTTTTACTATTGAAGGTGATAAAACATTTTTTGTTTCCTTAGCACTGAATGGAGAAATATTTATCCTGATATCATCCAAATCCGTTATTGCTTTTACACAAAGAGTGGCTGGTTCATATTCATTCCGGGCAGCAACAACAGATATTGCATTTCTTTCAGTAAGAACTTCTTCCGGTCTTGGAGAACTGCCAGGGAAAATTGCTTTCATGTAGTTTCTGGTAAAAAGGATGTATCCTTGTTTACGGTATTTATTCACTAATTCAGGGCGTTCCCATTCTTCAATGGGAATTTGCCTTCGCCGTTTGACGGTTTCCCATTGTTTTTTTCTTTCTTTCCGCAGAGAAACTATTCGTTCATCCATTTCTTTTTTTCTGTCTTCAGGATAGATTATCATTGCCGCAAGCGGAACAGCATTATTTCTCGCTTTAAAAAATGCGCCATAATAAGAATGAGCTTCAGGTGTACATTTTATATAAAGACTTCCATTTTGAGGAGAACCGGTTAATACTACTTCAAACATTCCGGAATCAACAAATTTTTCCCATATATTTTCAGCAGTATATGAAGATCCATAGTCCTGATAGCGATCCTGAAAATAGTTTTTGTAAAACTCCTGCCTGGATAAATCGAAATTCTTTCTTTCTCCGTTTGAGACGGAAATTTCCATTCCCCTGTCCCGAGGATAAATATAGTAACTAAACAACATCCAAATCCGGTAACGTCCCGGAGGCACATTTACCTTGAAGGTCATAGATGACTGGCAAGGTTTGCCATAATCAGTTTTAATGCCCACAAAATCAATAGCCAAATCATCCAGAGCGGCAGTAAGTACATTATTAGGATGAAGAACACTTCTTAATTTTCCGCTATCTTCCCAGCCAAATCCGGCGGAAGGAGTATAACGTGTTGTTTCTGTAACCAAAGTAAATCCTGGCCAAACAATTGAATTTCCAGAACCAAAATCAAAATAACGCACAGTCTTATCCGCCGTAAAAGATAACGGACAACACAATAGGTTCAAAAATAAAAACAGCATTGTTACGAATATTCTTTTTAACATAATTGTTCTTCCCTTGAATCCGTAATTTTTCCGGATTCTATTTTATTTATATACAATATCATAAATAAGTTGACATATTGTACCTGAACAAGAGTCTATTTAATGGCGCTTTATCAATTTGTTTTGTTGTCTTAGCTGTACCATACATTTTTCATAACAAGCTTGGTTAAGGAGGAAGTCTGCTGGCATTAACATCGTCAAGGTAAACAATTATTTGTTTCCCCGGGGTTATATTGCCAGCAATATGAAGATACCAGCCTTGAAAATAATTATTGTTGGGGTTCCAATTCTTTTCGTCTATTATATCATAAAGATTTTGTTCGAAATACAACCAGCCATTCTTGGTATTAATCTTAGGTAGCCAAAGATTGGCCTGGAATTTTCCTGCAAAAAGCATATCCCACCCCAATTTGATTGTGAGACCAGAACTTTTCTCTATAAATAAATAGCCGGATAGATACAACGGGTTAGTAACTAAAGGAGGCGGGGATAAAGCAGGACTATGCATATAGAAATATTTCCCTGACTTGGTAAAAGTTATATCTATCTTTAGAGATTTTTTCCCCGAATAATATCTCTCATTTGTTAAACCCTTAAAGTTTATAGTATAACCATTCTTAAGTGAATTATCTTTTACCCAAAATCGAAGGTCATCAGTTTTTTCAAAGTTATTAGAATAAAAAAGTCCCTTCTCTTTACCGTAAAGAGATAATTGGCTAAACAACACTAAAACTACCCCCAGCAGCACGCTTTTTTTAAACATAATGCTCTCTTGCTTTTTATAAATTAACCACAGTTCCATTTTGTTCTACAACTTTCGTTGCGCCTATTTCCTTTAATTCTGTTTTTACGCAACCTTTTGTGTGCCCATCAGCGAACAAAACATTAGCTACACCTACATGCCGGATATGAATATTTTTTAAATCGCAATTAAAAGCCTGATATCCGCTGGTTGATGTATCTGCGAAAAGGAGAAAATTAGAAAGAGCACCTATTTTATACAAACGTAAATAATTTATATACGGTGCAGAAAAAAGAAGATATTGCGAAGGAACTTTATTCGGGTCTATTATTCCGTATGTTTGATAATCATAATGGACTTTAGGAGGGTAAGAGGGACAGCGAATAATTTCTTTACTTCCTCTCAAATAATTGTTCGTATAAAGAATTCCATGCCAAGTTTTCTCCCTTTTGCCATCCCAACTGTAAATAAGTATATTTCCATCCCATTCATTAGCGTATGTCATCTCCGCCAATCCTATTTGTTTCAAGTTATTCATACATACTGCCTGTCTACCTTTTTCACGTGCTTTGTTCAATGCCGGCAGCAGCATTGAAGCGAGGATTGCGATGATCGCGATCACGACGAGCAATTCGATGAGTGTGAAAATTTTGTGTTTCGAATTCATTTTGGACCTCCTATGATTTTTTAGAGTTATTAAATACTTTTTCCTTTTACCAGAAGGTTGCTTATTAATTCAATACCATTCGCTTTTTTATCCGAACGTAAAGCGCCGATGCACTTGGCGCAGGCGCGTCTGCCCATTTCAAAATAATTTACTTTGCTGTAGGTGAAAGCCGGCACCAGATTTGAAAAAGTTATACCGCTGGCATAACCGAAAGCGCCGATATCCTCTCCTAATTTTATACCGGTACCGAGACAGTAAGCGTAAAATTCAGGAACTATACTTGTAGTCGCGATAAATATTACATCTGTTTTTGTTTCGCGCCCCAAATTATTCTGCCTGAAAATATCCGCGAAATCTTCAGTTTTGAAATCGGCAAATTCATATAAGTAATTCCGGCTTGCTTCAATATCCGCTTGTTTGAACGCCTGTAAAACCGCCTCTAACCTTTGTACATGTTTCTTGCGATCAATATCCGGCAGATAATCCGGAGTTCTAGAAATTATGTGAAGTCTTTGATAATTTCTGCTCCGG
>JAQUOK010000248.1 GCA_028717165.1 Victivallaceae bacterium
AAAAATAATATCACGATAACCGTATCGTATCCGTCCGGCAACCTTACGGTTGAGCAAACGGAGCGTCTCGTTGCAAATGCGGTCAACGCAATCATGACGGATATCGAAAGCTCCCCGGAAAATCCTGTTCCCAGGTTGGCGGACAAACTCAAAGACCCTGACTATGCTCACGCCACAAGACTGATCAATATATTGTCTCGATCCAAGCCTTCCGCTTCGAACAATGCAAAGCCTCTGGATATCTTGGAGGAAGCCAAAATGAAAATAAAGGCTGAGAAAGAACTTGTCGCTATGGGCAAAAAAGCCGTTCCGGCGTTGATTGATAATTTGAACCGCAAGTTTCCCCAAGTGAAAAAAACAGCCTATTCCCCTTATAGCGAGCGTCCGGTACTGCTGATTATCTCCAATATTTTTGACCCTGTCGGAGCGACTTATAAAACCCGCCGTGCCGGCGGCGGACAATCAGTTTCCGCCTCAACCTACTTTGCAGTGCATTTCGGAACTCAGGAACAAGCCCGTGCCTGGTGGGACAGACATAAAACCGATTCACTTGAAAAAATACACCGGCTTATCCGGGACTGGTATATCGACCGGGAAAGTAAGCTCGGCTTCAAAGACGAAGAACAAAAACAAGAAATACTCGGGGAAATTCAACGCAGGTTTAAGAAATGAAACATATGTTCATCATATTTGCTGCCGTTGTTTTAGCTGCAGGCTGTTCAAGAGATTTGTCGGTGAAGGATCCCAAGGCTCTGACTTCCGAGGAGATTGTCAAGGTATTGAAGTATGAATCGATAGAAATGGTTTCCGCGACGCACTCTAACAAGGTGCGAATAACTTTAAAAAATGGAAAAATTTATGAGGGAATATTTAATCCTTATGACATCAGCGAATATACAGATAATAAAAAGCTTCATCCGGCGGGAAACATGGTAAGCCACATCAGGAATAAATATAACAAGACATGGGAGTTTATGCGAGAATGACAAGCAGAATCCTGAAAATAGCAATTGAATGCCAGAAGCGGTTCGCGGTATTGTTGATATTGCTGCTATGCTCGTTAAACGCCATCGCGACCGAGCAGGTTATGGAACGGCTCGAATACGGCGGGCAAAACTATCTCATCGGTATTGAATACAAGGGATTGAGCCGTCCGTTATGGTATTTTCCGCTGGATTCATACCTGAAACGGGAAGAAATAACTTTGCTAAAAAGGCTTCAGCCTTATCAAAAGGGAATGACAAGCGCTTGCTGGCGCGGCTATGTAGGCGACTGGAGCATTCGCGATGACAAGTTTTTTTTGTTACGCCTGAATTGCGACCCTTACGTTTTGCACGGAGAAGTCAAAACCTATCCGTTAAGCGTGGTCAATTCAGATTGGAAATCACCGGTTTTTGCAAACTGGTACAGCGGGAGTTTTTGGTTGTGCAAGCGTATTGCTTATGAATTTCACGATCTTGTTCCAGTCTGTCAGGTGGAAATCAAACAAGGCAAAGTGCTGAAAGTTGCCGATTTCCCGCATTGGTTAAGGGACGCGGCAATGAAGTCTGAAAAAATGAAAAAACAACTCGCGGCATACCAGGAACAAAATCTGAAGCCGTATCAGGCATGGGACGAGGGGTTATGTCAAAATTTCTTTCGCTGTATTCGTCGCGTCAAACCGGGGATGACGCTTGCGGAAGTCGAAGAAAACATGAAGATGTTTGACCCTGACGGAGAGAATTTCAAGGCGGCGAAAGCCATGAAGCTTGCTGACTCCGGAGCCGATGGCGTCTTAAGGTTTTATGTGTTTAAACTTAAGAAGAACGCGGCAAGCAAAGACGACATTTTCCTTGACCTGCAATTCCATGCCGGTAAACTCAAAGAGATGCGTATCGGTCTTAATGGTAAAACAGAAGAATGAACAATATTTTTAACGTTGGAGGTTACATTCATGAAATTTATAATTAAATCGCTGATTCCGGGGTTGTGCTTGACAACGTTGACCGTGTTTGGACAATTACCCCAAATTCCCGCAAAAATAAGCAACGATTACCAGGAAGCGTTACTGGAAAATCAACATTACAAAACTGTAAAGACAAAACTGGATGCTTTGCAAAAGCAAGAAAAAAAATTCGTTTTTAATCATGTCAAAGACCAGCCCGCACGGAAACGGGAACTTGAGGAGTATTATAAGATTCGGGAGGCGCTCGCAACCCCCGGGAAACTTTCCGCGGAAGAGTTGACGGATTATTCCCGAAAATTATACGGGAGGTTGCGCAAGGCTTTTCAAGCGGTATGCCTTGAGTCGCCGGAATTGGCGGAGCTGCAAGCGCGGAAACATATCCTTAATGCGCAAATGGCAATGATCATGATAACCGCGAGCCATAATCCCGCCGACGAACGAATTATCGCATATAACCGGGAACAACAAAAGTTTATAGACGCCGGCTTCGCCAATCAAACCCAATCCCTGCCCAAAGCGAATGTCCCCGGTTCAGACGAGTTCAAGGCGGCTATGCGCGGCGCCGAGTTATCTGAAAAAGACCCGTTAAAATACAAATGGGCTATGGTTCGCGGCCTTTCCAGCTTGATGCGCAAGGTAACAACGGCTGCTGAAGCTGCCGGCCCGGAATTGAAAGAACTCGCCTATAAACGTAATCTGGCAAGTACTGAAATGAGCATATGTACGGCGCAAATTGACCGGAAGAATATTGCGCTTTACCAAAAGACTTTCGCATTAACTCCCGCCGCCATGAAAGCCCGCCAGGAATTGCGGAAAATTTACCGTGAGGACGCTGAATATCAGCGACTGCAGCAAACAAACATTAAAATCTATAAAGAATACCAGCAGGCGCTCGAAGCATTTATTGCAAAAAGCGATTTGCCCATGGTTGACGAGTATCGTCGTTTCAAAGCAATCATGGACAAACTAAGCAAAAACACCCCACCTGCTCCGACAGTTTGCTCCATGCCGCAAAAGCTGGATTTCTCCGGCCTGTTCAAGACCACAAAATACCTGCGCAAGGACTACGAAGCCAGAGAGAAGGCGATGTTCAACAAATATTTGGAACAGGAATCGCCAACCAACAAAGCTACTGCACGCGAATTGTTCTTGCGCTCGGACGAAAAGAAAATCACGGCTTTTTTGAAATCAAATGATTTATCCAAAGCGCCGGTTACAGAATTTTTTCTGCGTACACAACTTGTCAAAGAGAACCAGTACAATTTAGTTGCCAAATTAAAACTCTATCCGCTCGTTGAACGCATCATCGCCGCCAATCCCGGTAACCGCGACGAGGGACAAATCATCCTTAACCGCACATACAAAGACTTCCGGCGCTATCCGCCTTTGATCGCCACCTTGAAAAAAATCGCCAAAATGCCCGCCGTGGACGCATGGGTCAGGGAAATAGCCGCCGGGCGCGCGGCAACATACAGAGGCTGGGCGGCACGCGGACATGGGTTTGCCAATACCGTATCGCAAGATGGTTGGAAATCATTTGGCAATCAATTAAAAATCGCCAAAGCGCACTACCATAAAGCCTTGGCTATCGACCCGAACCGTCCTGAACCGGCAGGGGCGCTTTCCGGTAGTCCGAATCCTCAATCCGAGGCGCTGAAAAATTTTCGCATTGCCACCGCCATTGAAGCTGATAACCCGACAGCTTTCGGCGGGTTGCTTAACTGCTTCCGTTTACGCTGGGGCGGCAGTGGGGAAATGAGTTACAAACTCGCCGCGAAATGCTACGAAAGCCCTTTAAAAGATTCCAGGCTTGGTGAATACGGAATCCGGGCATTGGTTAACGGCGCGTACGAAAACCGCGACCGGCGCGCCTGGCAGCGCGGCGTCCGCTCCATGCCGAAAATTAAAGAGGCTTTGGCGTATTTACGGCAAAAAGTCAAAAACGAACCGGACCCGATAAAAAAGGAAGAAGCGCAAATACAGGAAATATCCTTATTGTTCGCCCTGGGCCAATACGACGAAGTTAAAGAAAAATATCTGTCGATGACGCCCGCACGTTTCAAAAGCGCATTATCCCGCATGGACCGCAAACGTGTGCTGGTTCCCGGCTGGAGCAATTCGTATTTCCACTGGATCAAATATGTTCCCGCCGTCAAGGCTTTTACCGGCAAATATGGCCAGGAACTGCGCGACGCCGAAAATGACTTCATCGCCGGGAAAAACAATCAGGCGTTGTCTAAGCTGGAAGCGATAATAAAACAAGATGATCTTGCAGAAAATGACCGGCAATACATGCTGTATCTCTACGGTCACTGGATGCTGAATATCTCCCCGTCAGTATCGCGGACTTCCATTAGTATTATCGAACCCTGGCAATTGGAGTTGTGACAAAAACAGCCCGCTGAAATATTATCCCGTCTGCTGAAACTGGGAATTGTCACTACCACGCGTGGACGCGACTGTACTGTTTTGCATTTCGCCATATACAGGCAAATCGATGCTGAAACCATTAAGAATGCCATTCGGCGTACCCCAAAAGATAAAATTGCAAACCTAACTACTGTGCAAGGGAAAAACCGCAAGGGGCGCTGGACGCTTTTACATGCCGTCGCGGAAGTGCGCAAAGAACCTGAACTTGTCCAATTGCTTGTCGACTGCGGCGTTGATGTGAACGCTGCAACTGCGGAAAGCGGAGCAACTCCAATATTGATTGCTTTGGGGTTTGACAATCCGGTAAGGGCGGACGCCCTGATTAAAGCGGGGGCTGACTTGCAGTTAACAGACAAATCAGGCACCACCATGCTTCACGGCGCAGCAAGGTGCAAAGACGTCAAATTTGTAAAAATGTTCATAGAAAAAGGATTTGACGTAAACGCCCGGGATTTTGAAACAGGCTCAACTCCATTGATGCAAGCGTGTAAAACCAATAATATCACAGCGGCGGATCTATTGCTGAAACACGGTGCAAAAGTCGATTTACAGGAAGACAAAGGTGAAAAATTTACGGCTCTGCATTACGCAGTGAACAGTAAAAATACCGAGTTGGTAAAACTGCTGCTTGCCCATAAAGCCAATACTTCCTTGAAAAACAAAGATGGTCTGACAGCGCCTGAATTGGCGAAAAAACAGAAAGCCATTAATTTGTTTAAGGATTGGCATTGATTGATAAGATTAAAGCCGAAATTGCCCGGTACGATAAAATCAGGCGGGAAATCCTGACGAAATATCCCGAACTGAACGTTTATCGCCTGAAGGTCCATTTCTACGGCAGGCTCGAGGACTACTTCAGGTAACTGGTTCAAGGCGGAAGTTTCCTCTGAAAGGAAATCATTTTAAAAATGCTATCGGGAAAAACCGTAAAAATAGCTTCCCGAAAAAACGCTAAGCTCTCGTAGTAACTCTCAGACAAAGTTCGAAAAACACACGTTTTTGCCGTTTTTCGCACCAGTCCACTTTGCCGTTTTACAAACCATGGAAGGCGATTTAATCGCATTTCCAGGGGTTAAGTGATTGAGTATAAGGTTTTAAAAAATTAAAACAAATTTCCCGGAATTAACTGGTCGCGACCAGTTACGATTAGGACATTTGTCCGGTAAGTTCTGAATAAGGCTTGAAAGCTGGTGTTTAACCTTTATTTTTCGAAGTCTAAATCAAAAATAAAAAAGGAAAAACACCATGGGACAATGTACATTGGATG
>JAQUOK010000249.1 GCA_028717165.1 Victivallaceae bacterium
CATCGGCTCGACTTCCTCGCTTTCACCGTTGGCCGGCGCGTCGGTGTAGAGAATCGCCGCGAAATCGGCCGCTGCCTGAGCCGCGCTTAGAACCGCGAGATTGTAATCGCGCAGTTCCGCGAACAGCGGCAGCGCCGGCGTCAATTCCGGCACGCCCCGGTGCAGTCCCGGCCGGTCCTGCCTGAAGATATGCAGCATGTAATCGGCCGGAACGGTAATCGACTCCTCGCCGGGTGCGTAGTACCGTGTATCGCCGGGATGGTATTTCGTTACCCGGTAAGCGGCCGGATTGCCCCAGGGATCGAAGCTTATGCCGTCGACGGTTTTATCATCCGGCAGCCAAATCAGATCGCTGCAGATCCGGTCGGCTTCGATCAGCATCAGGTCGAGTTTGACTTCGTGCCGGACTTTCGGATTGGTGGACATGACCGCGAAGGCTTCGCCGTCCTGGCAGCGAGCCATCCGCATGGTGCGGAGTTTCGCGGGCAGCCTCACCGCTTCGCCCCACATCATGAACTCGACTTCTATTTCGTCGTTGAAGTCCTCGTCCGGGGTGAGCATCTGGAGCCTCGGCCCGGTGCCGATGCAGTCGTTCGCCAGCATCAGTTCCAGCCCTTTGGCATAAGAGTTGTTCGCCACCTCGTAACGTGACCGCGCCCGCAGCCTCCGGCGCACCTCCGGCGACGCTTCCAGGTCAGCCGACAGGTAATCGGCCGCCGCCCAGTGACGGCGGTTATCGTGCGTGGTCTGCGCCGCGTCGAACCGCGCCGTCAGTTGCCGGTTCCAGCCGGTAACTCTGCGAAGCGGAGAAACAGGTCGGGACGGAGTTTCAAATTCTATCCTTTTCCCGTCCGGATAGTAAAGACATACGCCATCTGATTTCACTAAAACACACTCCCCGGAGGACACATTTTGCTGATTTTCAGACCCGACCTGGCTTTTTTTACCGCCGCTTTCGAATTCAGGTAACGGTCAGCCGCGATCTGGTCGGCTATCGAATGCTGTTCGACTTTCTGCCCGTCGCTTTCCGCCGACTTCGGCCCGGATGCGTTGTCTTTGATTTTCTGTTCAAGTTCGCTCATTGTAAAAATCCTCTACTTGTTGAATTCTCATGCCGACCCATTTGGCCACATTCACGCAGAAAGCATTGCCGCAGGCTTTGTAGCGGGGAGTGTCCGGGCATTCGGACGCCGGTTTGCCGTTCCATTCGATTTGAGTATGGCCGTCGGGAAAGCCCATCAGTCTTTCGCATTCGACGGGCATCAGCCGCCTGACCGTGGAGCGGTAGGAAACCGCGTGTTCCGCCTGGCTCCGTAAGGTCATGGCGACATCTTCCGAATAATCCCGCGCCGCATCGTTCTTCACAAAACAGCACACGCCGTGCGGTGCGGAAGTATTCAATGTGTATTGCAGTTCCTCCTGAACCCCGACGCCATTGCCGCCGTTTTTCACTTTGCGATTAATGATATTTTCAGCAATCCCGTAGCTTTTCCCCTCAAGGATAACCGGCATGTAATCATTGACCCGGTCCGCATGACCACCGGTAAGGTTCGGGGATACATCACCCGAACCGTTTCCCCGGGCGTCGTAACAAACGACTGTCGTCGGTTCCGCTCCGTTGACCTTGACCGTGCCGGATGCCTTGTCTTCCTGCCAGAAGCCCTGGCCGGATTCCCGGCAGATTATCGTCTGGTCGTTTCCGACACCGAGCGTGTGGGAGATGTTGTCCCCGACCAGCGGCCCCTTGCCGCCTCCCGGACAACCGCCGCGCATCCTTATGCTGTTATAGATAACCGGAGCTTCATGGTTGCAGTTCAAAGTTGGGGATTTTTCACTCAAAACCTCCGCATTACCCTGTCCGTGTGCCATACAAAGCATGCCCGTCTGATTGCGGATTGCGCCGTCTTTACATTTTGTGTCAAGGGTGGCACTTACGTCAGATTGGCGACCTCCAGCAGGGCCGACTTCAAATCCACGGGCAGTTCTTTGCCCCGTTTTTCGCTCCGGCGGAGTATTCCCTCGCAGGCTTTCTTCGTCAAAAAGTACCGCCGCGGCACGTTCCCAGCTTCCAATACTTCCGATAAGGAAGAGACGCCTTCGTCTTTGAGGCACAGCCCTTGGATGCCCGTCCACTCGCACGAATTGAGCGTCAAGAGTTCGCCATGCCAGCCCGTAGCCTCCTGGAGCGGAAGTGACGATGCCGGAATTCTTCCAGCCTCTGACGACGTCGCCGTTCTTTTTCTTTCCGAGAACAGGAACTTCAACTTCCCATCCGCAGAGAGCTGATAGTATTTCAGCAAAGGCCCTGCCTTGTCCCTGTGACAAAATTCCAGGAACGTTTTCATAGCAGAACCATCGTGTTTCAAGCCGGTAAGCCAGTCGCGCAAACTCAAGCGAGAGGTTGCCGCGCGGGTCGTCGAGTCCTTTTCGGAGCCCGGCGACGGAGTAGCTCTGGCACGGGCAGCCTCCGACAAGCAGGTCGATTTCTCCGTCATAATCCTCCTTTTCAATCTTTGTAAAGTCACCGAGGCTGGGGATAGTCCCGCCCTCCGGGAAGGTTTCGATTTTCTTCTGCCACAGCTCGCGCTGCTTGCGTTCCTTTGCCGTGTCCGCTTCATCCGGCACCAGCCCACGTTTCGGCTTCGTCGCCCCGAACTTCTGCATCAGAACCGCGCACGGAAAGGGCTCGACTTCCGCGAAAAACGCCGGTTTCCAGCCCAGCGGTTCCCAGGCTAAAGTCGCGGCTTCGACGCCGCTGCATATGCTTCCATACCGCATCACTTCAACTTCCCCTTTTTCTTCAGGCGAATAATACCGTTGGCGAGAATGGATGCGACTTCCTGTAGCGGTGAATCAGTCTGTATTTCTTTCTGCATAGAGCCTCCTTTTGAGATTTCGGCAGGGATTGCCTTTCCACTCTGTACATACGAGCTGGGACCGAAATCCAGACCCATGAAACTGGGGGTGGAAGCGTTTTTAATGAAAACTTCTTGCGGGGAATAGCAAAAAAATGAAAAAATCATTTGTTAATCGATAAAGTCAGAAATATTTTATGAGAGTTATGATAGGTATTGAACAGCTTTGCTACATTTCGGCCAATTAAAAAAACATGAAATAATTTTAGGCAAAATATGAAAAATCAATATGTTAGCTCTTCGTCAGTTCCTCTTTGTCAACTTGATGATAAAAATCTGCCAATTGCAATCGCTTCTGGATGTATTGTTTATTATAAAGAAAGACGCCTGCTTCTTACAGTTGAACATGCAACAGGGAATCAAGGTAATTGGGCTATTGAACTTGAGTACGATAAAGACAATGGATGTAAATTATATAGAATGGGTGCAATGAATTTTGTTAAAAAGTTCTCACTCCCAACGAATGAGGGTACAAAATTAGATTTTTCCTATGTTGAAATTCCAGATACAGTCAAAGCATATCGTCATATACTCACTTCGAACGGAGAAACTATATCAAAGGAGGAAATTCATACATACAATACTAAGTTGTGTAATCTTCCAAACAAAGATGATGAATATGCATTCTCAGGATACGTGATGCCTCAATATTTACCAAACCCACTGAAACCGGAACATAAAATATTAGAGCGCATTTTTAATTGTTTTAATGGGTTGAAGTTTATTAGACAAGAACAAGAAATATCTGTTTTCAAATTGCCATTCAATCATCCTGGTCATGAGCATTTTCAAGGATGTAGTGGTTCTCCAATAATCAATTCTCAGAATGAACCTGTAGCATTATTATGCGAAGGAAATTCATTAACTAACGAAATATTCGGTATTTCACTTAAGCATATGCAACCAATAATTGAAGCTAGTGTTTAGTCAACGCTATTTTTGTAACAAATTTATACTTAAAAGCACCTGCAAAACAGACTTGACTGGACACTAGTATTTTAGTTGCAGGTACCAAATCCATCTAAGTAAATTTTGTTATTCTTAGTAACTCTTATCGTTTGCGATTTCGCATCTCGGAAAGCTTGATTTTCTCGCCGGGCATTCTGTTGCCTACGGACTCGCGGCTGCCGCCTCTGCGGTTTGAGAGCTTGATCGCACCTTTACGCATTCTGGTTCCGTTTCCGAATTCCGGCAGCGTTGCTCCCAGCATCGAAGCACACACGGCGCATCCAGCCAGGCAGTCGAAAAAATGGTTGTCGTTGTGCTGGGGACGGATTTTCCATTCATCGACGACCCGGCCGCGTCCGGCGGTTTTTACGCGGTATTCCGCCGTCAGGTGTTCGGCAATAAGCTGATGCTGCAGCGGAGCCCGGCCGTAAAATGTCAGGCTGCTTTTGTCTCCGACCGCGACCGCCAATCTGGCATGGATAAACGATTTCCAGAAGTTGGAATCGTAGATCACATGCCGGATAGCCCGTTTCCCGGCCACGTTCGGAATCATCCAGTTCAAACCGAGGCGGTCGCCTGGCTTTTTCCGGTACTCGGTCATTGGTTTTGAACTGGCTCCGACGTATCTTCCATGCGACGGCAATATCAGATTCGAATGTGTACTTTGACGGCAGAACTGATATACTATGTCCGTACTCTGTCCCCAGTTGGCGTCAATCATGGCCCGTTCGACTTTGAACATCGCTCCGTCCTCGCGCGGCCATTCCCGCGACAGATAATCATCCGTCAATTCCGTCAACGCCCCATATAAGCCGCCCTCAAATCCCGCCTGCGGAAAAACGCTCTGGATCGTCGGGTTAGCGTCCGCCAGAGAAAACATTCTGCGCCGCTGGTCCGGCCAGGCGCCGTAGTCGATCACCGCCCCGGTGAATTCATCATTCCAGGCGGTAACGACATAGAACAACAGCGCCTTCTGGACATCGATAAACATCGTCAGCTTGTCGCAGGCCATCGGAATACGGCTCTGTTTCAGGCCGCTGACTTTCGAGGCGATTTCATCCACAGTCAGCAGTGCTTCATCACTGTCGTCATCCGGCAGCGGATCATTCTGGTATTCACTGCGGAAAGCGGTCTCGTCCTGGAACTTCAGGTTCATGGCGTGCTGAAGCGCGGAAATTTCATCATGGTTGTGCCGCGCTTCCCATGATACTTCAGCTCCGGCGTCCATCGCTTCCCGGTTTTCCCGGTAAAAATCGGTAGCCGCCTGAAAATTGCCGTCGGTACGCAGGGATTCGGCCCTGATCTCAGCATATTTTTCCCATAACTTCATATTGTCCGGAAATTTATAGACCATGCGCGTCTTTTCGCCGTTCCAATCCGGGTGTTTATTTTTATCCAGGATGGTGTCGGCCATGTCTCCCGGCCGGATGATGGTGCACGGCATGACGCCTGAAATCTTCTGTCCCGGGCCCGCCAGTCCGAGAATATCCCCGGCAAGTACCCTGATACGTTTTCGAGTCTGTTCAAGAGAACCTGCGGATTCTGAAGTCTGCGGGTCATCAATGATCACCAGAGAGGGGCGCACGTTCCGGCCATCGGAACGTTTGTACTTCATACCGCGAATACGCCCGGTTATTCCGGCAACGCGGACGATGATGGGGTGCGCCGACAAAATAATGTTCAAATTTTTTTTGATTTTATCAACAAATTGCCTATGAAATGATGTAAAGTATGCTATATTATTGGTTGTAGCCAATCATAATTCCAG
>JAQUOK010000250.1 GCA_028717165.1 Victivallaceae bacterium
AATTTCACTCCGCTGACGGCGCATCTACTCTAAGCGAAATCTCCGCTAAACAGAAAATGATATTCAAACTTCTTGAGATTCCAACCCCGGAATAACATGGTTATCATAGAAGACGGAGTTTAGGTTTTGGGTTGCGGGCAAAGCCCGCCTTAGCGGGAGCGGTACTGATTAAAGCGCAACAAGTGGCGCGGTTACTTCCGCTCATGCTGCACGAGCGGCCAGCGCCAAACAAGTTTGGACTGGACAATTTACCTTTTGATTGATAACCAGCGTAACCGGCAGTGATAAGTCTGTCCGATAACGAGGCCGACGTAGCGGCCGGCCGCCGGACCACCGACCGGAACCAGTTCCGGACTATGCGATTTTTTACTTTTGGCGGTTCCGTCCTGATCGGCAGAAAATCTTTTATTTCTGAAGCCAGTATTCAAGTTCGGCAACTTTCTTCCCAAGTTTAACAGAATAGTTGTCATTTTTCCTGAAAAATAATTGTCTGCCGAAAGTTCCGATATAACGTTTCGCCAGCGTCACAATTCTTCTCAGGTATAAAATACTCAGATTGCCAAAGGTCAAATTCCCCTTGCCATACTCGTATTTTCCATACAACGCCATTTTTTGCGGATGAAAAAATATTCCTTTATAAACTGTGGATTTACAATATTTACTGTTATAAAAATAATATCCCAGTTTAAATGCATTGCAGTTAATCCTGGAACTGTTCAGAAATAAAAGCTCCTTAAAAGCCGCCACGGTATTTTCCGAAATATCACCGGGTTTGATTAATGCTGAAACGCGGCGGTCGATATTTGCCTGCAGTAATGTTCTGATCAACTCACAGGCAATATAAAGACATTTGGCATTATCATATTCGTCTTTACCGGTCAATGACGTCAAAATATTCCAGTCAATCCGTCTGGTCTTAATGATCAGAAAAATATCATATAAGCCCAATAAACCGTTACCCATACCTCTATGCTGAAGCAGTCTATGGAGAGCAATATGCATAATCATATCTTCATATGACATCACTCTTGTTTCAAGGTTTTCTATATTTATTCTTTTTGACCGGCTCCAGATTGCGGCAAGATTTGCATTATAAGAGTCCGAAAAATGAGTGTGCAGCTCAATGATCAGGCCGCCGTTTTTTTTCAGTTGGGGATAATGCTGATTGAAGCCTTCCTTAAAAATATCCGCTTCTTCTGAAGATTCGATAATGCTTTTATAGCCGTTTTCAATTAACAGATCAAAAGCCCTGTTCCCATCCTTATCTTTAACCAGAATATCAAAGTCGGCCATCGCCCTGCAGATGGAGTCTTCATAAACAGTACTTATCAGAGCTGCTCCCTTCATTAGAATATGTTCAATGCCGTTATCATTGAAGAGCCTGATCGTATCTTTTAACTGTTTTTTCCTTTTCGCGTCACTGACACATGCATTATAACAGGCACTGTCCATTTTTTCAGTTATTGTTTCAGGCAGTACAATGCGGCTTCTTTTCAATATATCGTAAACAATGATGCTTAATCCCTGGGATTTCGCAAAGGCAAAGAGCTCATGCCAGGTTTTATGGTCAATATGCTCAAATTCAGAATTCTCAATTTGATCGGACAGCAGTTCGGCAACTAATTTTTCCAGCTTTGCGTCAATCACAATTTAAAGTACCCTTCAGTTAGGAGCGTTTACATAATCATTCATCTTCCCTGACAGAATGGGACGATTTTCCCTTAACAGGATAAAATTATCCGCCAGCTTTATGGTTTCAGGACTGTGGGCGATAATGAAAACCGTCTTGGCGCGGAAATAATTTTTCAACATTTCACAAATTGAATTTTCAGTAGTGTTGTCCAGAGACGCGGTCGGTTCATCAAGAATGATTATATCCGCCTCCTTCAATAAAGCCCTGGCAAGTGAAATCCGCTGTTTCTGCCCTTCTGAAAGATTCACGCCTCCTTCGCCAAGTACCGTATCATACTTTTCCGGAAGAGACTCAATAAACTCATGTATCCGCGTCTTTTCCGCAATCCTGGTTATTTCCCGGCGGTCTGCTTCAGAATTCCCGTATCTCAAGTTGTCCATGATCGTCCCTGAAATTAACTGAATGTTCTGGGATACATAGCCTATTCGCCGCCTTAGATATCTGACATTTATATCAGCCGCGTTTATGCCGTCAAACAGTATCTGTCCTTCCTGCGGGATATAAAAGCGCATAATAAGGGAAACCAGTGTCGTCTTGCCTATTCCGCTCTCCCCGCTGATCGCCCAGCGTTCACCGCGGTTGATCTTTATGGAAAATTTGTTGATAACGGCTTTTTCCTTGGTATAATAAAAAGAGACATCTTTAAATTCAATATCCCCGTCAAGTTTCTCTATTTTCCTGCCGTGGTCTGAATTTTCCTCAGGCATCATCTCAAAAATCGCAACTATCCTGTCGAGATTCGCCCTCCCGCTCTGGAACTGATTTATGCTCGTCGACAGATGGTTCACCGGATTATATACATAAGAGAGGTAAACCAGATAAGCAATAAGCGTTCCGATCTCCCAATAACCTGTTATCACCCAGTATGACCCCATTATCAGAACCAGTATTTTAGCAAGTGACGGCATAAGCCGGTTGATGACGCTGCTTAACGCATTAAGAAGTGTGCTCTCATAGAAAATATGAATACTTTCCAGAGCTTTATTCAGAATTCCTTTTACCGCTTTTTGCTCATTGCAGTATGCTTTGATAAGCTGACTGTTCCCCACCGCTTCCAGATAGGAGGCGTTCAGCTCCGCATTCAGTTCACATGATTCATGGGAAACGGCATAGGTTCGCCACGCAAAAAATCTTGTCAGCAGAAAAGAAAAGGGAAGCGTTATAAGTACAGGCAGGGCTATTTTCCACTCGAGATAAAACAGGAATATAATTCCTCCTGTAAGTTTAACCGTCTCGATAAACAGTCTGGCGATTGTCCCAGATATAAAAAACTTTATACCCTGAAGGTCATAAGAAATTCTGGAAAGGATATAACCTGAATGGTTTTTATCGAAAAAGGACTTCGGGAGGCTGAATACTTTATTCAGCAGTCGCTCCCGCAGGTCGAAAACCGTTTCTTCCGTAAACTTTGCAATGAAGAAGTTTTCCAGAAGTTCCGCAATGACCATAAGCAGGCTCAGAACTGCTATTACCCCCACGGCCGGCAATATTAAATGAAGCTGCTTCCTGGCAATCACATTATCGATAAGATATTTTACTATCATAGGCAGCGGCCAGGAAAGAACCGACGCCAGAACCAGCATTATTCCTGAAATGACACCGCTTCTCCAATGTTTGCGGACGGACGGCAAAAGATATTTCAACTTGGCGGGAAGTCTCCCGGGCGCTATCTTTTCATTTAAGCGGCAGTCAGGACGCTTTCTGCACAAAGCGCGTTTTAAGTATTTCAGCATATCCTTATTTCTTTACTGAGCGTTTCAGCCCTGGCATGGGCTATTTTACAGAAAACCTCAACCGGCACATCGAGTTTTCCGGTTTCAAGATGACTGTGCGCCGGGCACCACATGCAGAGGTTGACGACCGGACATTTCCGGCATCTTTCGAGAAATTCCCGGTTGTTGGAAGTCATGCTTCTGACTTTCGGGACAAAATGCCGCCAGGCCTCCGCAAGCGAGCCGGTTTTAAGATCATAAATACAATCGGGATGCCAAAGCGAAGAACATAATCTGAAATAACCGTCATAACTTACATTGAAACTGCTGTTGCCGGCGCCGCAGAGAAAAAGGTGATTACAGTTGATATTGCAGAATTGCGGATTTATCAGATTGTCACAATCCTTTTCCAGTGCGTTAAAACGTTCTGTATCCGATTTTTCAAGCAATGCTATCTCTTCAGGAGAAAGCCTTTCGCTTTTTATTTCCTCATTTCTTTCTGAATTACCGTCAAACCTCAGATGCAGTTGCGGGTCAAAACGAAAATGCTCTCTGGTTCTCTTCCGGCAGAATTCCGCTATTTCAGGCAGTTCATGGACATTGGAACGAAGCGCCATGGCTTTAAAGTTTACTTTTATCCCGTTGCCCAGGAGTAAATCAACTCCTCTCATGAATTTTTCGAAAGAACCGGGGATACGGGTGACTTTCTCATAAGTTTCCTTCGTCACTCCGTAAACGGATATTTCGATATCCCGAGGCGGATATTTTTTAAAGAGTTTTATATGCTTTTCTTTAACCGGGACAGCATTGGTAAACACAGACAGAAGAAGCCCTTTTTTCTTCAGGGCAATATAAATATCTGCAAAATCCTCCCGCAGAAGCGGCTCTCCGCCGGTAAGCAGACACCAGAAAGCGCCCAGGGAAACAGCTTCATCCGCTATTTCCATTATTTTATCGAAACTAAGCTCTTTTTCTTTAGCTTCCTTATCATGAACCGGAAGATTAATATAACAGTGCCGGCAATTGTTGTTGCATCTTGCCGTCAGTTCTAAAGCAAAGGAAAAAACATTTCTGTTCCCCTTCATTTTGTCCCAAAGGGATAAATCAGGGAGTCGGTCAGTTTTTACGAATGAACCACGCATTTAATTACCCTTCTGATTTCAAACGGTATTATTCTCCAGAAGACAAAAACAAAAGGAATGATTCGAAATCGGCTCATAAATGCGATAATATAACGTTCCAATCCCATCCCGAAACCGATTCCCCGGTCGCCTCTTTCCACTTTAGTTATTACTCCAAGAATATTTTCTAATGGGACTAAACCATCCGGCCTGCCGCAATTGTCGCCTTTAATGATACAGCCGTTGCTCTGCCTTTTAACAATACGGTGTACCGTCAGCCTTTTTCTTTTTGAACAGGTAAACGCGGCAACTCTGCCTACACCTAAAGTTGCAATGGATAAAGGAGAAACCGTAAGAATGTCTTCATTCTTGATAAAGGGACTCATGCTGCCGCCCAGGGCCTTCATTCTTGCGGATGCGCCCTTGGCAAGAGTAGAAGCTATTATATCCACAAGCTCTTCGCGGGAAAACCCCTTTTTCCCTATGCCCTTAACATTCAAGGATTATTTTCCTTTTAAGCAGTTCTTCCATGATCCCGATAACATCATCTCTGATCTCATCAGGAGAACCTTCAAAATCAGAAGCAAGCTCATCTGTTACCTCTTTTAAATTCTTTTTGCCGTCAAGCTTATCCCAGACGGCTTTTCCGGTTTCGTTAAGGGAAAATATTTCATCTTCCAGGTCGCCTACACCCGACGAAATAGGGATAATAATAAATTCTCCGTGAAGTTCTCTGGCTACTACGTCATCTTCCGCCGGGGCATAAACCGCATTCAAATCAACTGCTGTTTCCATATCGTCCTCGTTTTGCTTTTTTGTATCTATACTCTATACGGTTGAAATTTTAACTTTTGACGAGTAGGATTGTGGATTGGATTTTCGTCTTGCGATTGAAGGGCAATATGAATATCGTCCGAAATCGCAATGCGAAAATACGGCCACAAGACACTCGCCGCGTTGCGGTTGCGATCTTTTGAGCTGGCTCCGCAATCTTCGAGCCACTTCGATACCTCGGTATCGGCGGTCTCTCAGAATGCGAATCCATTCTCAAAATCTTCGCAATCAAAGTTAAAATTTCAACCGTATAGAGTATA
>JAQUOK010000251.1 GCA_028717165.1 Victivallaceae bacterium
GGATGATGTCCGGGACATCGGCGGAATCTGAAGTCCGGTTTTCCGTTGTTTGCGCTTCTTGAGATTCGGGGCGGCGCTTGAATTTGAACGTGTTCACTTGGTTCCTGGTTTCTCTATTGTATTCGCTGAAGATCGTTTCCGCTTTGACGCCGAGGCGGAGGCTCAGGGTCTGAATATAACCTTCGCGGGCGACCGGTCTGGAAATTTTGCGGAAATATTCCAGCATCTCACCAATAATCCTGCTTTTGCCGAACGGCGTATCGATATTGTGTTTGGGAAAGATTATGCCGCAGAGGAAATCCAGCATATCGACCGCCTCCCCAACGAGCTTGCTCAGTCCCTCCCGGCCGGAATTCCTGAAAATCTCATCCGGATCGCTGCCGGGCGGAAAACACATGACCTTTATCTCAAAGTCAAGCGGCAGCAGCAGTTCCAAAGCCCGCGCGGAAGCCTTCTGGCCTGCAGCGTCACTGTCGAACGCCAGATAAATCCGGTCAGTATAGCGTTTCAGTATCCGCGCCTGTTCGTCGGTGAACGCAGTTCCCTGAGGCGCGACCGCGCATTCAAGTCCGGCCCGGTGCATCGCAATCGTATCCAGTTGCCCTTCGCAGAGAATTGCCATATTATGTTCCTGTATCGCTTTGCGCGCCAGCGGCAGGGCATAAAGGACACCGCTTTTTTTGAAGACCGGCGTTTCCGGGCTGTTCACGTATTTTGCTCCCGGAACTTCTTTCTCGATCGTCCGGGCGCTGAATCCGACAACCCGTCCCTGTTCGTTCCATATCGGAAAAATCAGGCGGTTACGGAAACGGTCATAAACCCGTTTGTTTTCCTCGTTTACCAGCACAATGCCGGATTCAAGCAGTTCATCCTCGGAAAAATTCAGCTCTTTACCGTGAGCGAACGAAGCGTCCCAGGCGTCAGGAGCCGCTCCAAGCTGGAATTTCTGTGCCGTTTCAGGAGGAATGCCGCGCTGCGCCAGATATTGGCTGACCGGCCATTCGGGATTATTTTTCAGCAGTAGGGCATACCATTCGGCAAATTCCTTGTTGATCTGGTATAAACGTTCACGCCGGCCGGCTTTTTGTCTGGCTTCCCGGCGTTCTTCGGGGCTGGAATAAGTCTTTTCGGGAATAATGACGCCGCACTTTGAAGCCAGGATATGAAGCGCGTTGGGAAAATCTACTTTCTCCCAGTCCATGACGAATCTGAAAACATCACCCCCGGCGCCGCAGCCGAAACAATGATAGCGTCCCCTCGATTCCGATACCGTAAATGACGGCGTTTTCTCGTTGTGGAACGGACACAGCGCTTTCCAGGTTCCGCCGCCCGCCTTTTTAAGCGGGATATAGGAGCGGATAACGTCTGCGATATTGCAGCGGGAACGGATTTCCTCAACAATTTCGTCTGACACGGCTCTGTTCATGCTCTATCCATTGGCTTCGATTTTTTTTATGCGCGCCTCCGCCCGTTTCCGCTGAATTTCGAAATTCGGAAACGGCGCGGTTATTTTGAGGTAGCTCCGGTAATATTTCAGGGCGCGTTTCGGGTCTCCGGCATACTGGTCGGCGAAAGTCGCGAAATTCAGGACTATCAGCGGTTTGGACGCCCCCAGGCTGTAGGCCTTGACAAAACATTCCGCCGCCTTGTGTATCTGTTGGCGCTCGGCATAATAAATTCCCATCTCGTTCCATAATTCGGCGCGTTTACGGAAGTTCTTAGCAACTGCCAGCTTATTGTAATATCTGATCGCGCTGTCGAGTTTCAGGACGCTCGAACAACGGGCAAGCAGTATCAGGGTATCGTTGTTATCGGGTTTCAATTCCAGCGCGCGCAGCAAAGGCGGAATAGCGTCCTGCATTTTGCCCTGGTCCTTTGAATAAAGCCGTCCGAGCGTATATTGCGCCTGGAAATTCTTCGGTGCGGCCCTGACCGCCAACCGCGCGGTATTCACGGCCAGATCGTCTTTTCCGCAGCCTTCGTAAGCAACCGCTCTGAAAATAAGCGCGGCTGCATTATTCGGTTCACGCCCGGTTACTATTTCGAGCTTGACCAGAGCTTTTTCCCAGCGGCCGCCGCCGGCGTCTTTCAGGGCTTCGTTCAGCAAGGTCTGGGTAGGCAGCGAACTGCTTCTGCCGCATCCGGCGAGCAGGAGTACTCCCAGGCAGCAGACTGCCGGAAAAATGGCTGAAATTTTGAAATTCCGACCGTATATTTTAATCATTTTGGCGAATAACCGTGTCTTTATTTTTTTAAAACGAACATTAGATGTAAACTAATTTCAAGCCGGGCTTTTTGCAAGTTAAAAACCCGGCTTTCCGTTAACTTTCCCGTGGAATAAAAGCAAAGAAATTTTTAATCAGCGGGAATTCGTTTTCCGCGCGCCGCAACGCGAAAATTCCAACATCCGGCAGATCGCTCCTTAAGTATCTGAATTTGACTCCCGGCGGACTGTAAATCATACTTGATTCTGGTACAAAAGCCAGGGTTGTCCGTTTCGGACTCAGTTCCTGAATAATATTCAGTTTTATGCCCGCAAGCCGGAAACATTCATCAAAACGGTCGCGTAATTGCGGTTGTTCCGCCCGCGGGAATAAAATCAAAGGCTCATTTTCTATCATATCAAGCGTAAACGATGAATTTGCACAAAGCCTATGATTTCGGGATAGAGCCAGAACACATTTTTCCCGTTAAAAGCTTACAGTCTCTTTTGTCATACTCTTCGTTAGTTTTCAGCCTCGCGTACAACTTATTAAACTCTACCAACCACAAGCCGACAAACTGCCGCATTGAACGGGCGGTTGACATTTATTTATTGGGCAGACATGGCTTTTAACAACCTACAGAAAGGAGGCCGTATATGCCTAAAATCAAATTCCTTATTGTGCCGGCGCTGACAGCATCGGCGGTTGCCGTTCTGTCGGCCGGGTGTTTCCTGTTCGACAACGAAAATTCCAGCAAAGCAGAACGTTTGGCCGTAGCTAAGACTGTGGCCCAATCATTGCTTAAACTTGTTTGTGCCGCTTACCAATCGGGCGGGAATACGCTTGCTGAAGCACAAATCGATTCAATGGCGGCCAACGGCAAGCTGACCGAAACTCAGGCAACCGCGTTGAAATCGATGCTCGGCAGCAGCGTAACTATCCTGGAAAATCTGGCGGACGGTTCGAATTCGACAACTGAAACGACAGCCGCCGCCAATACCGGAAACTGAACAAATAGTATTCCTTTAGGGGATCTCTAATAATTCAACGTGGCACAACCGTCTCGGTTGTGTTTCTGCTCAAGCAAGACGCTTAAGCGACATTAAAAGGCAATTTTTAGAGGTTCCCTTCTGTTATACCATAAACGTTTCCAAACTGAAAATCGACTTTCTCCTTTTCCTGATATAACGCCTGCAGTTCCGTTCCTGCTTTTTTCTAGTGCTACTTTGTTGGTTTTCCGGGAATTATTTTCAGCAGAATTACTCCTGCGGTGAGATCATTTTTTCTCCAAGGGCTTTTGGTCGGCGGATTAGGATACGATAGAACAACATAGTCCAGAGTCTTCCCACCCTTTGAAGATTGTATCTTGCATTTAAGACCCGTTTCGGTGATTTCCGGATAAGAATTTTTTATTTTTTCCCAGTCTTTTTCAAACATGCCGATTACTATGCGTTCTGCTTCCCTGTTCAAAACAATATTGCGTTCCTGGCAGGATTGTTGTGGAACCGGCGTCTCACCGATCAGGGATTCGGGTACATTAACCATCTGCCAAATTCCAATCCTGTCATACCACGGAAATGCTTTTTCTGATACGGTATACGTATTCGATGGAAGTTCTTTTGTTGGTGAGTGAACTGTCGGAGCAACATAGTCCGGCCTGGGATGAAATTGTCCTACCGGGAATCCAGCCTTATAAGAAATATTATAAGCGCCTTGGCTGGTTTCATATTTAATATCATCAGCAGAATCAAAGTCTGATTTACATTTTGTTTTTATTTTCGGATTGTTTTCACACAGGTATTCACCCGCGAACTTAAGTAAAATTTTAGTTCGGTCTCCCAAATAGTGCGTGTTGCCTTTTATTATTTTACCGTCAACGTCTGCTTTCTGAATATAATGAACATCAACATCGAAGCCGGCTTTTTTCATGTTTTCAACAACACGTTTTTTGTCGGATACCAGACAGGAATTATCTTCAGTTCCATGAATAATGACTAATTTTGCGCTGTTTCCGTATTTTTTCATTTGCTGAAGGTGCGAGGGATTGCCGGTATCACGGATCTCCTGCATATGTTTTTCAAGAAAATACGGGTTATCCTGATCCTGGCTGTATCTTGCGTTTAACCGACTTCCCCCAGGCTGATTGAAAGCAATATCGTCGGTAAGAGAGGCCATTCCCGATATATCAATAACGCAGGCAAAAGTACGCGGCGCCAGTTTATTGGCCATAAGCGCTATATTTCCACCGCCGGAACCGCCGGTACAGTATATTCGTTGCTTGTCAAAACTGATTTTATTGTGCTCCAGCTCTTTTTTCACATAATACAATGCCCTTAGTGCATCCAGCGCCTGAAGGTAGCCGAAATCATAAGGCTCCTTGGTTGTTGGACCGCTTTGCAGATAATCTACCGCAATACACACGGTATTGTATTTATTTGCCAGGAGCGTTGGAGAAGGGGCTCCGGAAGCTTCGGTTCCCCCCCAGTTGTGCAGTGTAAGGAACAAGCCTGTTTGGCTGTTTATATTGCTGAGTTTTTTTTGCGGATAGTAAATATAAAGCTTAATTTTTCTTGGCTGACTTCCGAGGTAACGATATTCCTGGGCGGGAATGCTCACCGATCCGTTCGTTTCAGGTAAGGAAGGAAGTTTATCCGTTGATAATGATGATATGCAATATGTTCCCAGCAACAATATGATTATTGTTTGAAACCTTTTCTTTTGTCCGGCAAATAACTTAATGTTCATTGTCTTTCATCCCCTTTTTTCAATTTCGGTTCTGTCAAAATTTTTGACATTAAATTCTATTTATAATTGTTTATTTTTTAACGATTTGGTCTTAAGATGTTATTGCCCGCCGGTTTATTGTTCGTGTTCCATCTTCCTTGAACCCATTTGATTTTTTTCAATTAATATTTACCTTCCAGCCAGTTCGTATTAAGCATGGCCGCATAATTCTCAGGTTTGACATAATCGCAAACCGAATTTGAAGAACCCAGCAAATATCCTCCGCCCGGCTTCAGCTCATTCAGGCGTTCCTTGACCGACTCCGCTACTGCTTCCGGGGTTCCCCTGGCCAGCAGATCAACGTCTATATTGCCCGTAAGCGCCAGCTTACCGCAGTATTCGGCTTTCAGCTCCGTAATATCCATCGCCTGGGGTTCTATCGGGTTTAATGCGTTCAGCCCGGCATCGATGAAATCCGGAATTATCGGCCTGATATTGCCGTCGCTGTGAAACATAATCAGCTTCCCGGCATCCCGCGCTACGGCAATGAATTGGCGGTACCAAGGGAAAAACAGTTCCCGCATCATTTCCGGGGAAACCATCATCCCTCCGGTATAAGCCATGTCATCCCCGAAAAAAATAAAATCGATATCTTCCCCGGCCAGTTGTTCCGCCGAAGCGACTCCCACC
>JAQUOK010000252.1 GCA_028717165.1 Victivallaceae bacterium
GTTTTATAAAAAACCATGGCCGGAAGTCCTGGGAAGAGACGGCCGTTGAGCGGTTAGACGACACCGAAAAGTCCGAAAAATCTGAAAACAGGTAGGGCTGTTTCTCCGAAACAGCCGAGTTTGAGGAAACGGACGGCTCGGAGATCCGTCCCTACCTCGTATGAGATGACTTTTGGCGGTCGCGTCTAAGCGCTGTTCCCGGTGTAAAAGACCTTATCTCCCGCTTTTATTCCGGCATATTTGACGGAATAAAAGCGGGACAAAAAGTTTTTGAAGGGAAATTGGGGGTTTGGGGGAAAAGGGGAAACTTTTTGGAAAAAGTTTCCCCTTTTCCCCCAAATAAACCACCCACTCTATATATTATTTATACGCCGGGCCGAAATTTTTACAGGCGCGATAATCGCTGCCTTCTTTTTCCATGCCGAAACTCGCCCAGGCGCTCGGGCGGAAAATATCATCTTCGCCGACGTTATGCATGCATACCGGAATGCGCAGCATGGACGCCAGGGTTATCAGGTCGGCGCCGATATGTCCGTAACTGAACGCGCCGTGGTTGGCGCCCCAGTTGGCCATGACGCTGTAGACGTCCTTAAACGCGCCCTTGCCGGTCAAATTCGGGGCAAACCAGGTAGTCGGCCAGCTCGGATTGGTACGCAGGTCGAGTTTATCGTGGATTTCACGCGGCAGTTCGAAAGTATAGCCCTCGGCGATCTGCAGAACCGGGCCGAGTCCTTTCACCAGATTGACGCGTGACATGGTAATCGGCATGCCGGCCTTGCTCAGGAAACGGGAAGAAAAACCGCCGCCGCGGAAATATTCGCTGATCGCGGCGCACCATTCCGTAGCGTCAAGGCATCTGCCAACTTCTTCGGGAGTAATATCCCAGAAATGCTTCATCGCCGGTTTCCCGCAGCATTCCTGCTGTCCGGTGGCGTCCATACTGGTCGAACCGGAATTGATAAGGTGGATGAGGCCGTTGGCGCCGAGGCCGCTCAATTCATGTCCGGCAGCTCTTTTCACCGCTTCCGGGCTCCAGAAAGTACGAACATCCGAGAAGCCCTGCGCCCTGCCGGTTAAAAGATGCCCGAACAACATGGCTACGCCGTTAAGCGCGTCGTTTTCGGTAGCGCAGACAAACGCTTCACGGATGCCGTTCCAGTCGAAAGACGAGTTCAGGATAGTTTCCATGAAATCGCCGTTCGGCATATGGTCAGTCCACTGCCGCTGCCCCTGAAAGCCGGAAGCGATGGCGTTATGGCCTAAAGCTTCCTCGCCGAAGCCGAGTTCGGCCAGGCGCGGATTGCCGACCATCAGGTCACGGGCGATAATCGTCATTTTCACAACATATTCCCAGACCGCGTCTTTTTCGGCGGCGGACTTGCGCTGGTCGGGAGTATTGAAGTCCTCGCCTTCCTTGCAGTTCTTTTTAGTCCACGCCATGGCGCGCTTGTATTCTTCGGGATCATAGATATTCTCATTGACGCGGCGGATGAATTCGGTCATATCCACGGAAACGCAGCGCATCCCGAGGAAATCCTCGAAAAAGGCGGGTTCGACCAGCGAACCGGCAATTCCCATCGAACAACTGCCCATGGACAGATAAGTTTTGCCGCGCATGGTGGCGGCCGCTATCCCGGCGCGCGCAAAGCGCAGGATCTTTTCCTGAACGTCTTCGGGAATCGAAGTATCGTCGGCGTCCTGAACGTCACGGCCGTAAATTCCGAACGCCGGCAGGCCTTTCTGGGTATGTCCGGCCAATACCGCCGCCAGATAAACCGCCCCCGGACGTTCTGTGCCGTTAAAACCCCATACGGCTTTCGGGACCATGGGAGTCATGTCCATGGTTTCGGCGCCGTAGCACCAGCAGGGAGTAACGGTCAGGGAAACCCCGACGCCTTCGGCTTCGAATTTGGCGGCGCACATCGCCGCTTCAGCGGCGCCGCCGATACAGGTATCGGCAATAACGCATTCCACCGGCAGGCCGTTGGAATGGCGCAGATTGGCGCCGATAAGTTCAGATGCGGCTTTCGCCATTCCCATAGTTTGGGCTTCGAGGGATTCGCGGACACCTTTACGGCGGCCGTCAATTGCGGGGCGAATTCCGATTTTCGGCATTCCGCCGCGTAAACGGCTGACCAACGGACCAACTTTCATATTGCCGATATAAGCCATAATAAAACTCCTTTTTTGAGCTTGAAAAATACCGTCTTGTGTATTATACACACAAATTCCCCAAAAAACAACTGTCAAAACTTTAAAGCCGCAAAAAAATACATAATCAGCTTGCAAGAACCTTATATGCAGGTTAGATTTTATCTGGTAATTCCGGTTAAATCATGGAAGAGGACAGACTTATGTTTTCAAAATGGAAAATAAAACTGACTTTTGCGAAACTGGTTATCATATCAATGCTCCTGGGAATTGCCTGCGGGATAACTTTCGGCGAACGCTGCGCCTGCCTGGCTCTGGTTGGACAGGGATATATCGCCCTGCTGCAAATGTGTATAATTCCGTATGTCGTCGTTTCAATCCTCTACGGTATCGGACGGTTGGGAATTGCAGAATCAAAGCAAATGGCCTCCAAAGGAATCTCCCTGACCCTGATGTTCTGGGGCATAATAGCGTTTTATCTGGTTTTGATGCCCTTCTGCTTCCCGGAATGGGACGCCACCGTGTTTTTCAGCCAGAACGTTGTGGAAAAGATCAAAGACATAAATTATCTGGAATTATACATTCCCGCCAATCCGTTCTATTCCCTGGCCAACAGCTTTGTCCCGGCAATAACGGTATTCTGTATTTTCGTCGGCATCGCTTTGATGAGCGTCAAAAACAAGGAAACCATATTAAACGATTTTCACATCTGCTGCACCACGCTCCTGAAAGCCAATAACGGCGTGGTGAAACTCGCTCCGCTCGGCACTTTCGCCCTGCTGGCGAACCTGACTGGAACCATAACTCTGGCGGAAGTCGGCAGAATGCAGGTGTATCTGGTGGTTTCCGGCGCCGCGATCCTGCTGGTGAGTTTCTGTATCATTCCGCTGACCGTCACCGCTTTTACCGAATTTAAATACCGGGACATCCTGCATGTTTCAAAAGACGCGATGCTGACCGCCTTCGCCACCGGCAACGTCTTCGTCCTGATACCGATAATAACCCGCGGCGTCCGGCAGCTGCTGGATGAAAAAAATATTGATACGGAAGAACGCCGGGTTACGCTCGATACGCTCATTCCCATCAGTTTCAACTTTCCCCTGGGCGGAAGGGTTCTGCTGCTGCTTTTCGTCCCGTTTGCCGCCTGGTTCTACGATATGGACCTGCCGTTATGGAAATATCCGGAATTGATCATTGCCGGGATACTCGGCCTTTTCGGCAGTGAAGTCACCGCCATACTGTTCCTGCTCAATTATTTCCACATTCCCAGCGATATAATCGAATTTTTCGTGGCCTTCAACGTCATTAACGACCGGATAGCGGCCTTGTGCAGTTCCATTTATATGATCGCTTTCTGCATACTGTGCACCGCCTGGCTGACCGGTTTCCTGAAAATAAACCTGCGCAAAATGGTAAAAAATCTTTTTATCATACTTGCCGCCACTCTTCTTACGCTCATGGCCTGTACGGTTTATCTGAGACTCACGATAAGCAGGGAAAGCGGCGACGGGGACATCCTGGCCCGGATGCAGATAAAAGATACCGTCAAAGCAAAGATCCTCAAAAGTTATCCCGGCTCCCGGCAAATAAAACAGATAACCGCCGGACAAAGCGGCGACCGCCTGGAAATGATAAAAAAACGCGGCGTATTACGGGTGGGATATTCTCCGATTTCACGTCCGTTCACCTATTTCAATTCCCGAAATGAACTCATCGGCTATGATGTTGAAATGGCTCACATGCTGGCGAAGGACATCGGCTGCACTCTGGAATTCATACCTATAGAATATAACGACATCGGCAGGGGAATAAACGACGGGGTGATCGATATAGTCATGGCCGGCGTTTCCATAACTCTGGAACGCCTGAAATCGCTGCATTTTACGCAGCCTTACATGAAAGTCAACCTCGCCCTGGTGGTAAAAGACTATAAACAGGATGAATACCAGTCCGCCGAGGACATCCGCCGGAAAAACAAATTACGCGTCGCCTGCGTACCGGGCCTTTCCTACCGCGCCCACATGAAAAAACATTATCCCAACATGGTTTTCGTTGACGTCAAGTCAGAAGCCGATTTCCTGAACGGCAAAGTCGAAGCGGATGCGCTGCTGATATCCGCCGAGGAAGGATTCGCCTGGTGCATCCTGTACCCGGCTTTTTCCGTGGTTATTCCGCGGCCTGAAATTCTCAAAGAGGATTTGGCATATGTGATTTCCCAGGACGACCTGAAATTCTCTCAATACCTGAACTCCTGGCTCAATCTGAAAAAAACCGATGGGGTTCTGGACAAACTTTATTCTTACTGGATTCTGGGCAAAGACATCCACGGCAAAAGAAAACGCTGGTGCCTCTGGGATGAGTTGTGCAGATAAAGCAGTAGCCGGAGCAGCCTGCTCCGCGACAGAGGCTGAAGTTATTCGAACGCAAAGGTCGCAGTGCGAGGCGACTGCTCGTGCCCTGAAAAAAACTCGCGGATGATTTATTTCCGGCTTGCAGGGACCCTGCCTGTATGGTAAATTAAAGGTGCCCAAAAATAAACAACCAAGGAACGTATAATGAACTCGCTGTTAATCGCCGCCGGAGCCGGGATTCTCTATCTGATCGCCTATCACACTTACGGCAGGTTTCTCGGCAAAAAAATCTTCAAACTCGCGAAAGACAATGTCTGCCCCAGTGTCGAACTCAATGACGGAATTGATTTCGTTCCGTCTAAAAAGGAAGTTCTGTTCGGCCACCATTTCGCTTCCATCGCCGGAACAGGCCCCATCGTCGGGCCGGCCCTTGCGGTCATCTGGGGATGGCTCCCGGCCCTGGTCTGGATAATATTCGGTTCCATTTTCATGGGCGCGGTGCATGACTTCGGCGCTCTGGTGATTTCCCTGCGCAGTCAGGGGCGCTCCATCGGCGATATCGCCGGGGACATGATCAGCAAGCGGGTCAAACTGTTGTTCCTGATGATCATTTTTCTTTCACTGCTCATAGTCATAGCTATTTTTGCCGTCATTATCGGCATTTGCTTCAACAAATTCCCGGAATCGGTCTGGCCGGTATGGCTGCAGATTCCCATTGCCGTGGTACTGGGCATATTAATTTACCGGAAGAACTGGAATCCCACCATGCTCGGGCTGATTGCCGTAGCGCTGATGTACGCGACAATTCTGTTCGGCGCTTATCATCCGGTCCACATGGGCAGTATGAACATAATCGCCTTTGACCAGCATGGACTGGAACTCAGTAAAGTTATTTTTTCGCCTGTCGCCATCTGGGTGATACTGCTGCTTTTTTACGTATATATAGCCTCGACCATTTCTGTCAAAACCCTGCTTCAGCCGCGTGATTTCATCAACTCATATCAGCTTTTCATCACCATGGGTCTGCTGGCGCTCGGGATCATTGTAGCCCATCCGACCATAGCCGCGCCGGCAACCAACCTTTTCCTCAAGGACAGCCC
>JAQUOK010000253.1 GCA_028717165.1 Victivallaceae bacterium
GACGTTTTTGGAATAAAGTCGAAGGATACGCTTTACCCTGACTTTTCTGCCGTCCCTGGCGTTGACGAGCGTGTCGTTTGCCCGCAGCCTGCCGGAGTAAGTCCGCATGTACAGCAGGTCGGCGCTGCCGCTTGCGACCAGTTTGAAAACCAGGCCGCAAAATTGCGGGTCATGAATATTAACATGAGTTTTTTCATTCTTCTTAGCGCTGAACGCCGGATATGCGGGACGGTCGGCGGGGCTCGGCAGATAATCAATGACCGCGTCGAGCAGCGGCTGAACCCCGATGTTCTTCTTGGCGGAACCGGCGAAAATCGGGCAAAGTTTATTTTCGATCACCAGGCGGCGCACCTCGGATTTCAACAGTTCCGGAGGAATATCTGCTTCTTCCAGGTAAAGTTCCGCTACCGGCTCGGACAACTCGGCAATATCGGAAAGAAATTCATCGCGGGCGGCGGCGCTTTCCCCGGCAAGCTCCTGCGGGATTTTTTCGATGATTACTTGGGAGCCTTCCTCGCCGGCAAAGCGCAGATATTTCATTCGCAGCAGGTCGATAATGCCTTCAAAACCGGACTCCAGGCCGACCGGGATCTGGAAAGGCGTGGTTCGAATGGAGGGGAATTTTTCCCTGATATCCTTAACCGTCCGTTCAAAGGAAGCGCCGAGACGGTCAAGTTTGTTAATAAAGGCGATCTTGGAAACCTGATAGGAATCGGATTGGCGCCAGACTTTTTCGCTCTGGGCCTCAACGCCTTCGACGCCGCTGAAAACAACCACGGCGCCGTCGCAAACCCGGATCGAGCGTTCGACTTCGGCGGTAAAATCAATGTGCCCGGGAGTATCGATAAGATGGATCATGCCGTCATGGCCAGGGCTTTTCCAGTGAAAAGTCGCGGCTGCGGAAACAATGGTAATTCCGCGGCTGCGTTCTTCATCAAGGTAATCCATAACCGTATTTCCGGAATCGATATCGCCGATGCGGTGGGTTTTGCCGGAATAAAAAAGGAAACGTTCCGTAAGGGTTGTCTTACCGGCATCGATATGAGCAATTATGCCGATATTTCTGATCGATTCCAGATTAATATGGTCTGCCATTTCTGCCGTTCCCTTTCAGCATTTCAATTATGTAAATAAAACGTGCGTGCGCCGGAAAAGTAATTTATTTCTTTTTCCTGCCGCCCCAGGGCCACCATCTGAAACGGGGTTTAGGCGGCGGGACTTCTTTAGCCTCTTTTGCGGACATTTTATCGACCGTATTCAAAAGTTCTTTTTCTTTGCTGTGATGCTTGAGGTTATGGGCCTGGCAGACTCCGAATTTATCGTCGACCCGGGGAATCATTCCGCGACTTGTTTTGGTCAGCTTTATGGTTTCAGTCGTAAGTTTGGTTGTGGAGGTGTCCGGGGCGGATGCGGTTATATCTCTGGCCGTATGCAGATTCGTTTCTTCATTTCCGCCGGCATGGCTGCTTTTATCCTCTGCGGCGTAAGGATTGGTTTTGAGAATACCGGCCTGAAAATTCTCACTGAGTTCAGGTACCGTAAAAACCGTGCCGCAGACGGCGCATTCCACAAGTACGCCCTTCATCTCCGGTTCCAGCTCGTAAACGGTTTTGCACTTATAACACTGAACATTGATCTTCGTCATTTTTGCCTCGCAACAGCTGGTTGATTAAGATTCTGAATGAAGATAACACCGCCATTGACAAAAATCAAGCCTGTGAACAGGAATTAAGCTCAATGCTATGACGCTGATTAAATTGGTGACAGTCTCATAACCCGGGAATCGGGGAAGACAAAACTGCTTTCGGGAAAAAGCGGCTTCCCGGCACTTATGAGACGCGACCGAGCGTCGGCCTCGTTATCTGGATAGACTCTTCAGCGTTTACAAACGTTCAGGAACTCTCCGAACGGCAAACCAGCAAATCCAAACTTGTTTGGCGGCGGGACGCCGGTCGAGCCTCTTGACGGCTCGAAACTTGTGCGCAACTTGTTGCGCCTGAATAAATACCGCTCTCGTTACTCTGCGCAGGCTGAGCCTGAGCGAAGCGAAAGGCAACCGATGTCCTGGAAAAATCAGCACAGCGCATTTTTCCGGGACGCTGAGCGTGCGAGCTGCGCGAAAAACCTTGTATGCCGACTTTCGGTGTCGTCTTATGAGACTCCCGTCTCAATTTAATTCTAAAGATTTTTTATTCGGCTTGACTTCCGGAAGGCATAAGACATATTTACCGTAAAAAAAATTAAAATTTTCTTTTAAGGCGGAAAAATGTACAATAATCAGAAAGTCGCCATCGTCATGCCCGCATATAACGCCGCGGAAACCCTGGTCAAAACCTATAAGGAAGTTAAAAATCAGGCTTTTGTCGACAGTATTATTATCGTCGATGACTGCAGTATTGACAACACCGCCGAAATCGCAAGAAAAGAATGTCCTGAAGCGCATTTCTATCAGACTCCCGGCAATTCCGGGTACGGGGCCAATCAGAAACTGTGTTATCAGGCCGCGCTCGAGCTTGGGGCGGATATTATCATAATGGTTCATCCGGATTACCAGTATACTCCGCAACTCATTCCCGCAATGGCGGCCCTGATCGGCAGCGGCCTCTATCACTGCGTAATGGGTTCAAGGATCCTGGGCGGCTGCGCCCTGAAAGGGGGTATGCCCGTGTGGAAATATGTCTGCAACCGTTTCCTGACTTTCTTTCAGAATTGTTTTCTCGGCGCGAAACTGTCCGAATATCACAGCGGCTACCGGGGCTATTCACGGCATTTGCTGGAACAGCTCCCGTTGCGGGAAAACAGTGACAATTTTGTTTTTGACAACCAGGTGCTCGCGGAGATTATCTGGCAGGGCTATGTTATTGCTGAGATCAGTTGTCCGACCAAATATTTTACTGACGCGTCATCGATCTCATTCGTGCGCAGCATTTTCTACGGCCTGGGCTGCCTGTCTACCACTTTTTTATTCCTGGCCGCCAGGTTCCGCTTCATTAACTCAAAATGTTTTCAGCGCGAGACGTTCAAGGCTGCATCAGGACGATCTGCAGGAAAAAACGGAAAATAAAAATCTGGATGACCAGTATTCCTCCCAGAATCGCCGTCTGATAAAACCTGAATTGATAATGTTTAACCGCTTTCGCCGCCAGAATATAAACGAACGGCCACGCCAGGCTCCACTGCCGGGCCACTTCTGCGCGCGTCGGCGTGATCAACAAGACCGCTAAAATCAGGACAGAAGCGAATTCGAGAGCCTGCTTGTCCGAAAGCCGGGGTATTTTCTTCAGGAATCCGGATTTCACTGCTCTGAAATAATCAAAAGCCCATACGGTGATCAGGAAAAAAGTTGAAAGCCCGGCGCCGATCAGGAACTCGACCGGATTCAGCAGTTTCCAGATAATTGAACGGGTTGACTGTTCCTGGAAAAACAATTCATTGTTGCGGAAACAGGCGAAAAGCACGCCGGGCAGTATAAAATCAAAAACCAGGTACATGAAAATAATGAATGCCAGGATGCCCAGCCCGTAAGGAATGAAATAACGGGTAACGGCAAATTTCAAATGGCTTGTTTTTTCCTTTTCATAGCTGCGGCTGAGCCAGAAAAATACCAGCCACAGGCAGGGAACGGCAACTGCCATTGACTGCAGAATAAAGACGGAGCAGCATATGCCCAGAATAAAGTTTGCGGCGGGCAGGTATTTTCCCCCCGGTTTCCAGAGCGCATACAAAATAATAAACGCGCTTACGGTTCCCAGGAGCCCGTCATAATGTCCTAAAAACAAGGGGATTGTGGGGACGAATAAATATAAGACCGATGTCTCCAGTGAAAAATCGAGACCATACGTTTGCCAGATTATAAGGGCGAAAAATAATTTGCCCGCCAGGATAATAAGCAAAAATAAATAAATATGCAGTACGGCGGCGGCTTTGACGGCGTCCGTAAACTTGAACTGGGGCAGAAGATTTTCCTGTTGTATCTGAACGAACATATCGCTCATGCTGCAGGGCATGGTTTTCAGAAGCAATGACGTCAGGCCGGGAGAATTTCTGACAAGCGTATAAATACCGTAGCTCAGGAGGGTTCTGCCGGGCGGATGAACGTCGCTGTGGTTGATGAAACCGCGGTAACGCTGATTTTTATTGAATTCCGCTAAAAAACTGCCGGCGGAATCAATTTTCAGCGCTTTCTGGTAATAACCGGTGGCAAAAGGTTCGTAGATTGCGAAAAGATTTTCGCCCATGCCCATGCGTCCGGACTTCAATACCTGGACGTCGAAAAAGAAACCGGCCGCTGCAGCGATCAACAGCACAATGATTTTTTCTGATCTGCCGGTTTCCGGCGTTGAACGAATATAGCGGATCAGACAGCAGATGGTCGCAAAGATCAGACAGCCGCAGCTTAAATGGAAAAATGAAAAGATGCCTTTGGTATTATAGGGATAAACCCACTGTCCGGGTATGCCCAGCGGAAACAAGTCGAATATGACGGCAAGCAGGAAAAACGAAGAACAGAGACAAATTCCGGCTATAATGCGGTCATTCCGGGATAAACGTAACTTTTTCAATTGTTAAAGCAACCTTCAATTAAAAAACGATTTGTTTTCCCCATCGGGTTAATCCAGCATATTTAAGTATAACGATCAATTACGGAGCCCTGTGCCGCCAGGCCGCGGGATCCAGTCGGTAAAATTCCTTAAACAGTTGATAGAGCCGGTCATGCGCTCTTTGCAGAGCCAGCGGGTTGCAGAAGAAACTTTCAGTGGTTACCGCGAAAAACTCAGCCGGATTGGTGGCTCCGTACCAGTCGATTACATCCTTTACCGCATGCTCCGCCTCGCGGCACAGGCGTTCGTATTCGCGCGTCATAACCTCGCGCCATTCAGGATAGACGCCTTTATCCGGGAGAGGCGGAGTGCCGTCGGCATAACCGTCGAGCTGATCGAGCTGATGGGCGAATTCATGCAGGACGACATTTTCATGACAGTGAACATTGCCGGCTTCATTTTCAATCTGCCGCCATGAGAGAACCAGATTACCGTATGTCCAGGATTCGCCCAGCCGGGCGCTCTGCTTCTGAACTACCGTAACGCCGCCGAGTTTTGAGCGCGAGTTCGAGGCTACATAGGCGTCTGGATAGACCAGAATTGAGTTCAAGGCCGGATAACATTCGAAATCTTTATTCAGCAGAAGCAGGCAGGCGAAAGCGGCAATAGTGACTTTTACCAATGGGGTAATTTCCATGCCGCCGCAGCCTTCAAACGTTTTTTCATCGAGAAATACCGCGATGCGCCCGTGAAGTTCTTTTTTCAGTTCATCCGGGAGCAGGGAATATAAAGCGACGCGTTTTTCAAGAACTTCAAGGATTTCCGGGGGGAGTTTTCCCGCCATGAGTTTTTCGCGGCGTCTGGATTTCCGGTACATTGCCAGGAAAATGCCGCCGATAACCAGCATAGCTGCGGCAAACGACAAAATTATATCAAGCGTATCAAACGACATTTCCAGGATTCTTAGTATAATGGTTATTGACTTTGCTTAAAATACCCGTCCGCCCGACGGTTTCAAATAAAATGCCGTTTTTG
>JAQUOK010000254.1 GCA_028717165.1 Victivallaceae bacterium
TATCCCGGCGCCGCGCCCGATGAAATTATAAATCATCTGTACGGTAATAGCCTGCGGCTGTTCGGAAACGCCTTCCTCGATAATGCCGTGGTCTCCGGCCATCAAGACGATGTTTTTCTGTTTTACCGCAGGAAACAGCGAGCGGGTCATGCCGGCTAAATCGACGGCAAGATCAAGCACTCTTCCCAATGCCCAGCGCGGCATGGTCAGGTCGAGAATATGTTCTTCCGCCATCCGGCGGTGTTCCACTGACTGCGGTTCGATTTTACTGACGGTTTGTTCAAGCAGTTCCATTACGAATAATCCTTGTCCGGTTTTTGTTCATCTTTCAGAATCAACGGAATGCCGCAGGAAACCAGCATCACGCGATTGGCGAATTTTGCTATGCTCTGCGAACAGCGCCCGGAGAGATCACGGAAAGTCCTTGCCGCCGGGTTGTCGGGAACGATACCCATGCCGACTTCGTTAATAACGAAAATAATGTTTCCGTCGAATCCGGCGCAGATCTTTTTCAACTGCGCGCATCTGGCGCTTATATCGTCCTCGCTTATTTCCCGTCCTTTTTTATCCGCTTCGTAAAGCAGGTTGTTGATCCACAAAGTCAGGCAGTCCACCAGGATAGTATCGTAACCGGAGGCTTTTTCTATAGCCCCGGCTAAATCGGTTTCCTCTTCTATGGTGTCCCAGCCGGCATTTTTGCGCTGGAGCTTGTGGCGTTCCACGCGCGCGGCCATTTCGTCGTCAAATACCGGTGCGGTGGCAATATACGCCCGCGGGCCGGGAAAACCCGCCGCCAAAGCTTCGGAGTAAGAACTTTTACCGCTCCTTGCCCCGCCGCTTATAAGTATCACATTCGCCATTATCTCTACCTCTTTATTATTTTTAGACAGGATTAACAGGATAAAACAGGTTTTATATTTATTCCTTTCAGGATTCCGCAGCCGTTTTCAAAAAGGTCAAGAACGGTAACGGAGCCGCGATCGACTTTGAATGCCAACATCCTGTCCCTGTTTATGCCTAAGACATTGCAGATGAAAGCGAGAATTACCCCGCCGTGCGCAAATACCATAATCCGGGAACCGGAAGATTCCAGCAGGGCCCGCTTAAAATTATCTATCCCGTTATGAAATTCTTCCGGATTGCTGCCGTTCGGGAAACAGAAACCGTTTGAAGGCATGGTCCAGTCATGTACTTCAGCAGGGTATTCCGCATTTATTTCCGCAAAAGTTTTTCCTTCCCAGTCGCCGAAATCTATTTCCCGGAGCCGGTTGTCATAACGGACTTTTTTGAGTTTTTCCGCCGGCAGGGCGGTTTCCAGCGTTTGCCGCGCCCGGAGCTGGGGACTGGCAAAAATATGATCACAATCCAATGAGGACAGATATTTCCCGAGCGCTTCGGCTTCCCTGAAACCTTGTGCGGAAAGCGGCACATCCGTCGCCCCGATATAACAATTGTCGTATTCCGGTTCTATGGAACCGTGCCGGATAAGGATTATTTCTTTCATAAGATCACCGCCGTGAGCATCAGCGCGCTGAAGATGACGGCGGCCAGTACCGCCAGTTTTTTCGCCTGTCCGATATGGTTTATATTTAATTCCGAATGTTTGATTCCCCAGTAAGGATATTGTTTCCATTCGCCTTTATAACGGGTCGGCCCTCCGAGCTGAACTCCGAGAGCCCCGGCAAAGGCCGCCATTCCCCAGCACGAATTAGGGCTCGGGTGTTTTTTGCGGTCGCGCCAGGCGCAGCGCACGGCATCAGCGGCGCGCAGGCCGGATATCGAAGCGCCGAAATATATTGCGACCAGCGTCAGCCGGGCCGGAATATAATTCAAAATATCATCGAGCCGGGCCGGAAAAGTCCCAAATCGCCGATAGCGTTTGTTCTTATAGCCGAAAGTCGCATCAAGGGTGTTCGCCGCCCGGTAGAATACTGCCGCGGCGGCGGCTCCTGCGGCGCCGCCGCAATACCAGCCCAAAGCGGCCCAGAATATTGCGGCAGTGACTCCGTCGATGATGTTCTCGCCGATGCTTTCCAGGCAGGAACGGATAATTCCCTGTTCATCCAGGATATCCGTATCCCGGCTGACGATCATTGCGGTTTTACGTCTGGCTTTGTCGAGATTGCCCATTTTCAGGGGTTTTTCAACCGCTTTCGCATGGATCAGCAGGCTTTTCAGGGCAATGGAAATATACACGCAGAAAACGGCCGCCGCAATTCCGGCGGCACAGCTGACCGTGCCGAATATCTTTACCAGCGAATAGGCCGCTCCCGTGAATATCAGCGCAACCGTCAGCGAGCAGAACATTCCGGCGGTAAATTCATTTTTAACCGTTTTTCGCACAGGTTTTTCCAGTTTGAGCGCCATTCCTCCGATCAGCGCAACCGGATGAAAGGACACCCGCGGATCCCCGAAAATCCAGTCAAGCAAAAACGCTCCGAAAATTATATACGCTAGTTCCATTTTAAGCCTTTGAGCCCATTATTTTATAGATTTTGTCCATATCAACGCTGTTTCTCACGTGGTCGGCGAGCCGGTTCATGGCCTCGTCAATATCAAATGCGGCCTGTACCTTTCCAAGCGGCTTGAGGCCGCGGTCAAGCCGGATCATGTCGATGAACTGCCGCCGGAAATTATCTTCGTCAAAGACGCCGTGCAGATAACTGAGCCAGATTCTGCCCGCGGCAAAGCCGACCGCTTCGCCGCTCTCCGAACGCATGCTTACCAGATTGACGGACGGATAAACGGTTTTGCCGTGATGAATTTCGTAACCGCTCACTTTTTCGCCGGAATCACAAAGTACCGCTTTTGTCTGGCTCAGGCATTTGTCCGCTTCCAGCACGGTTGTCAGTGGCAACAGGTTGAAACCTTCGGTTTCCGTTTGTGACGATTCCAGGCCAAGCGGGTCTCGGATAATTTTCCCGGCCATCTGGAGCCCGCCGCAGATTCCTGCGAACCAGGCGCCGTTTTCGACCTGCCGGAGGATCGCTTCCGCCATGCCGCGCTCTTTCAGGGAAAGCAGGTCGCCGATCACGTTTTTGCTGCCGGGCATAATTATCATGTCGGGATTACCGAGTTCGCGGACGTGGCGGACTTTCCTTATTTTGACGTCCGGTTCTATTTCGAAAGGGTTGAAATCGGTAAAGTTTGAAATATGCTGAAGTTCGATCAGGGCGAAATCAAGCGTTTTGCCGAATTTGGCGCAGGAACGGGTCAGCGCGAATGCTGCCGAGTCTTCTTCCGGAATACCCATATCATGCAGATAAGGTATGACTCCGAGTATCGGTTTGCCGGTAAAATTCTCCACATAATCATGTGCGTCTTTCAGCAACGCCGCGTCGCCGCGAAATTTATTCACCAGAAAACCTTTTAAAAGTTCGCGTTCCCAAGGCAGGAAAGTTTCGAGCGTCCCGATAAATGCGGCGTAAGTCCCGCCCCGGTCGATATCCCCGGCCAGCAACACCGGGCTTTGGGCATAACGGGCCATATTCATATTGACGATGTCATATTTCTTCAGGTTCATTTCGCCGGGGCTTCCGGCCCCTTCGAGAATAACCGCGTCATAATCCGCCGCCAGTGAATCATAGGCAGCTTTTACCTCGGTAAATAAATTCCGTTTCCTTGAAAAATATTCCTTCGCCTCCATATTGGCTAGCGGTTTGCCCATCAGGATTACCTGACAGCCGGTGTCGGTAGAAGGTTTCAGCAGAACCGGGTTCATCCTGACGTCCGGCGCGAGGCGACACGCCTGCGCCTGCACCGCCTGGGCGCGGCCGATTTCGCAGCCGTCCGCGGTAACGAATGAATTCAATGCCATATTCTGGGACTTGAACGGCGCCACGTTATAGCCGTCCTGCAGCAGGATACGGCAGAAAGCGGAAACGAGGACGCTTTTCCCGGCATTGGAACAGGTTCCCTGGATCATCAGGGATAAGGATTTCATTTTGTGTTTGAAAAAGAATGTTTTATTTTCATTTTCCGTATTTAAAACCTGTTTCAGGGAATTAACGAGGTAATCATTTTCATCTTCGTTCCTGACCGCGACCCTGAAAAAACGGGAGTCGAGACCTTTAAAACTGCCGCAGTCCCGGACAGCGATATGATATTCCCTGAGCAGTCGTTTATAAACGGGCTTTTTTCCTTCCGGAAGTTTGCACAGCAGGTAATTGGCGATGCCGGGAAAAACTTTCAGGCCGAGAGCCGCCAGTTGTCCGGCGAGTTTTTCCCGGAGCGGCTTGATCAGATCAAGAGTTTCTTTGGTATATTCCTGCGTTTCAGTCAGGATTTTTTGCCCTACAGCCTGGGCAATGGAATTTACCGACCATGGCGGGAGCTGTTCCCTAATAAGGGCGGTATTTTTTTCGGAAGCGAATGCCAAGCCGAGCCGCAATCCCGGAACTGCGAAAAATTTAGTCAGCGAACGCAGGATGATCGCATTTTGCGGCAACTCCGGGAGCAGGGAAAATCCATCTCCGCAAAAAGCAGCGAAAGCTTCGTCAATGACAAAAACCGCTTCAGGGCGTTCGCTTACCAGCCTGAGCAGGCTGACTTTATCCATTGCTGTTCCGGACGGATTTCCGGGGTGTCCGATAAAGACCAGCATTCCGGGCTTGATTCCGGCGCGGAGTTTTTCATAATCCGGCGAAAAATCCGCAGTTTCATCCATGTCCGGATAATTCACTTCGAGCCCGGCCAATCTGCAGGCGTTTTCATAATCGGCATAGGACGGAACCGGGATCAGGGCTTTTTCAAGCCTGAGCGCCCGGGGAACGGCATAGATCAGTTCTTCCGAACCGTTGGCGGCGGTAACGCATGATTCAGTAAGGCCGAAAACCTGCGCGGCGGTACGGACCAGGCGTTCCGCGCGGGGATCGGGATAATGCGCAATGTTTTCCAGTGAGCGGCTGACGTCGGGACGGAAAAATTCCGGCGGCCCCAGCGGATTTATACTGGCGCTGAAATCAAGTATCTGTTCAGGAGCGCAGCCGCTTTCCGCCGCCAGCTTATATATGTTTCCTCCATGGGCGTTATTCATATCTGAAACCTTTTACAGATCCGGCAGTATTTGGGGAATACCGTTCTTAACGGTAACTTCAATATCGCAGTCATAGGCCTGTTTTATCAGGTGCGGTTCTATTACTTCGGAAGCTGCCCCGCCGGCAATGACTTTGCCGCGGTATAGCAAAATCAGGCTGTCGCAATAGCGAGCCATTAATTCTATATCGTGCGAGATCACCATAACCGCAATACCTCGTCCCTGCAAGGTTTTCAGTATCCGCATTAATTTTATTTTGTGACCGAGGTCAAGCGCCGCGGTCGGTTCATCGAGCAGGAGCAGTTCCGGCTCCTGCGCCAGGGCTGAGGCGATGACGGTTCTCTGGCGTTCGCCCCCGCTGAGCTGGTTGAAACGGCTGCTGCGCAGATCCCGCAGATCCATTTCGGATAGAGCCTGCTCCACAATTTCATGGTCATGGCGGCGGAGCGGAGAAAAAAGCGGCAGACGCGACGTCCGGCCCATTTCGACC
>JAQUOK010000255.1 GCA_028717165.1 Victivallaceae bacterium
GAAACTGGGGTAAGTCAAAATGAAAATTCTTAAGCTCAAAATAATCAGAAAATCGTTAATTTAAACAAATTATGGGATGATAATGAAAAATTAAAAACAATATTTTGCCAGAATCATTGGTGACAGACTATGTAAACGGCCCTGACAGTCATTGTTTGAGAAAATGAGACTTTTGAAATACTTGGGACGCTGGTGACTTTGAGGTTAAATTCAGAAGTCGCAACCGTCCCAGGAGTCCCAATCGCTGTTAAGCAAGACTTTTTTCAGCCTCGTCAACTGATGATAACTGAAAAAATGTTTTTTTCTTGTTAATAAAACTTGATATTATGGAATAAACGGGTATATTCTTTGTTCTGTTTGGTTTTTTGAGTTTAAAAAAACTTAACCCTTGAAACTTAAAACTTCTCTTGCGAAATACAAGATTTCGCACGAGTTATAATGAGGCGATATCATGGCACATAAAAAAGGTCAGTCAAGCAGCAGAAACGGCCGTGACAGCAATCCGCAGTATCTGGGAATTAAAGCCTACGGCGGCGAAAAAGTAACCGCCGGCAGCATTATTGTGCGGCAGCGCGGAACCAAATTTCATCCCGGCAAAAACGTCGGTTGCGGCAAAGATTATACTTTGTTCGCGCTTTGCGATGGAGAGGTTCAGTTCCAGAAAAGCACTAAAAAGAAAGTGAATATCATTCCCGCGAATGCATAAGCGGCCAAGCTTATTTTTCAGGTTGAAAATATTTGCGCTGAAAACGTCCGGTCTCGAAACTGGACGTTTTTTGTATTTAGCCCTTAGCAGGTTAATTACGAATTATTAAAAATCCGAAACCGGCAACTGATAACTGATAACTGATAACTGAAAAATGTTTGTAGATAAAGCGACAATTATGGTAAAAGGCGGTGACGGCGGCAACGGCTGCTGCAGTTTTCGCCGGGAAAAATTTGTTCCTAAAGGCGGTCCTGACGGCGGCGACGGCGGCGGGGGGGGCAGTGTGATTCTGCGCTCCTGTACCGGGGAACAGAGCCTGGTGGCTTTCGTTTACAACCGGCATTATGCCGGGGAGCGCGGCCCGCATGGAAAAGGGAAAAATATGCACGGGCGGCGGCGGAAAGACATTATTTTGAACGTTCCGGTGGGCACTGTCGTTACTGATGCCGATACGGGAGAACTGATAGTCGATCTGGATCAGCCGGATATTGCTTTTGTTGTCGCCAAAGGCGGCAACGGCGGTCGCGGCAACGCCCGTTTTGTCACCAGCCGCAACCGCGTTCCGATGACCTGCGAAGCGGGTTATCCTGGAGATGAACGTCTGATTACTCTGGAATTGAAAACGATGGCGGACATCGGCCTGGTCGGTTTCCCCAATGCCGGTAAATCTACTTTGCTGGGGAAAATTTCGTCCGCCCGGCCGAAAGTCGCTCCTTATCCGTTTACTACTTTGCACCCGGTGGTCGGCGTGGTTGAACTGCCTGATTTCAAGCGCCTGACGGTGGCGGATATTCCCGGCCTGATCGACGGCGCTCACGATAATATCGGTCTGGGGCATTCTTTTCTGAAACATATTGAACGTACCCATGCGCTGGCTTTCATCCTGGACATGGCCGGAGTTGACGGCAGAACCCCGTGGAGCGATTTCCGTCATCTTCAGGATGAGCTCGAACTCTACATGAAAGGCTTGTCCAGACGCCCGGCGGTTATCATTGCCAACAAAATGGATTTGCCGGGAAGCGCCGAGAACCTTGAACTCCTGAAAGATGAATTGTCCCGCGAACTGATCGACATAATCCCGGTAAGCGCCGAACGCGGCGAAAACCTTGCAACCGTAATAAACAAATTCAGCGAAATTATAGAAAAATAATTACGAATTAACGCTGTGTGCAAGTTTTCCAAATAATAATCCCCACGGGATTAAATGTTAATAACCATAGGTGGAACCTATGGTTCGAAGCGAAAAAAGAACCAACCCCGAATGGGGTTGAATAATTAAATGGCGAGTATTGGTAATTCAACCCCATTCGGGGTGAAAATATGCATTAATATACGCAAAAAAAACTTGCACACGGCGTAAAATTCGTAATTTGTAATTCGTAATTATAAAGTTATCGCTTCCAGCCGGGTTGCGAGCGCTTTGCGTTTTATTTCCGGGTAGCCTTTGCGGGCGACTTCCTGTTCAAGCAGGCTTTGGGCTTTCTTCAGGTAGTTATGTTCCTGACAGATGTCCGCGTAAAGCAGCAGCATGGCGGTATTTTCCTCAAAAGGATAAACTTTTTCCTGTTTGAAATAATCTTCGACCATTTCCATGGCGCGGAGATAATCATTGAGTTCATTGGCGTAAAGTTCAACCAGCATTGAAGAGGGTTCCGGGCTGAACGGTTTTTCCGCGAGCAGTTCGTTCAGTTTCTCAATTGCCTCGTCATATTCCTCCCTGGCGATCAGGCCTTTGAGCGGGGACATGATATCGGGGGCGGTTTTCAGATATTCGCGCGGCGCGTAAAAAAGATCGCCGAGCCAATGTCCGACTGCGGGAGCAGCCAGACGCGATATTATAATACCCCAGAACAGTCCCAGAACCGCCCCGGCCAGGCCGCCTGCCACTCCGCAGGAACGGATAAAAATTATACTGCTTATGATACCGATTGTAAGGAATGGTATATAAAATGCCGGTTTGCCGTAATTGTCGATGATAATATTGATTTTCAACCGGAGAGGTATTTTTTTATTCAATTATCCTGCCGCCTTTCAATATTTTAAAAAAATAATTAGCAATTTGTTTATTTCAATATACATTAGTCTGATGGAAATATCTAATATGGAGCTGAAGATATGTCAAAACAACGGATTGCCGATATAAGCCGTACGACCCGTGAGACCGATATCCGGGTGAAACTGGATCTCGACGGTTCGGGGGAAAGCGTTATTGACAGCGGGATCCCGTTTATGGACCATATGCTGGAACTTTTTGCCAGACACGGTTTTTTCGACCTGGAAGTGAAGGCGGCCGGGGATACGGATGTTGATTATCATCATACCATGGAAGACCTTGGGCTGGTTATCGGCGAAGCCGTCCTGGAAGCGCTTGGCGATAAAAAGGGTATCCGGCGTTACGGTTCCTGTCTGCTGCCGATGGACGAGGCGCTGGCGCAGGTGGTGCTGGATTTGTCGGGGCGTCCCTGCCTGGTTTATGACGTCAAGCCTCCGGCCCCGATGATCAAAGACCTGGACAGCCGTTTGTTTCACGAGTTTTTTCAGGCGCTTGCCGCCAAATCCGGCATGAATCTTCATATCGACCTTCGGAAAGGCGAAGAAGTGCATCATGCGTTCGAGGCGATATTCAAGGCTTTTGCCAAAGCTCTTGATCAGGCGGTAGCGTTGGACCGGCGTATAAAGGATGTTCTTTCAACCAAGGGCAGCCTCTGACGGGCGGAACCGCTTATGGCGATGGAAATAGAACGTAAATTTCTGGTATCGGGAGATTCCTGGCGTTCCGGCTGCGCTGAAAAGCTGGAACTGCGCCAGGGGTATATTGCGGGTGGAGACGGCTGTATTGTCCGGGTGCGCGTTTCCGATACGGACGGCTGGATAACCGTAAAAGGGCCGGCCCGTAATATTTCCCGTTCAGAATTCGAATACCGTATTCCCCGTGAGGATGCTGAAATCATGCTGCTGGATTTCGCGGCCGGCCGGATAGTGGAGAAAACGCGTTATTTCATCGATCATAAAGGCGGCGGTTGGATTATCGACGAATTTTCCGGGCGCAACTGCGGTCTGGTGCTGGCTGAAATAGAATTGGATTCCGAAGACGCTTTTTTTGCGCAGCCTGACTGGCTCGGAAAGGAAGTTTCAGGCGATTACCGCTATCATAATTCATATTTGTCCCGGAATCCGTATTCGGAATGGAAAGAAAAATAGATGCTAAATTTTAAGGGAAATTATGTCATATAAGGATTTTTTCAAACAGCCGAAAGTTCAATGGCTGCTGCTGGTACTTTTCGCATTGATAATTTTGTCGATAAACGTATGGTCGGACGGAATTTATTCCGCGCAGGAGGGGCGTGCCGCGATTGTCGCCCGGCAGATGATAAAAAGCGGAAACTGGCTCTATCTCAATATCAAAGACGCCCACAATACCGAAAAACCGGTCATGTGCTACTGGTTTTACTCGCTTTGCGGTTTGCTCTTCGGGGTCAATGAATTCAGCGTCAGGCTGCCTTCCGTACTGGCTGCTTTCGCGACGGTCCTGATGGCCTGTTCGCTGGGCATCAGGATTTACGGGCGGCAGAGCGGATTTCTGGCGGGTTATGTGCTTGCTTCGATGGCGGGTTTCGTCAATCTCGGCCGGCTTGCCCGTATCGACATGGTGCTTTGCGCTTTTTATACCGCCTCCATGTATCTGCTCTATACGGGGTATTTTGAAAAAATGAAAGCGAACCGGCGTTTATACCTGTTTTATCTGGTTCTGGCTTTGAGCGTAATGGTTAAAGGGCCGGTTTCGGTGGCCCTTGTCGGCCTGACGGTCATCGTTCTGGCGGTAAAGGAGCGCAACTGGAAGATATTGTGGGAATTGAAACCGGTCAGCGGTCTGCTTATCGGCCTCGCGATAAACGCTCCCTGGTACACTTATGAAATTATCCGGACCCGGGGCGAATTCGCCAATGATTTTTTCCTTAACCAGAACATCAGCCGCTTTACCGGCATCGATATGAGTTATTCCGGCGGAAAACGGCGGAGTTTTTTCCATTATTTCCCGAAACTTTTTGCTTTGACCCTTCCGTGGTCGTTATTTGTGCCGTTCGGTTTTATGAGTTTTTACCGGAAATTATTGAAACTGAAGCCGGCGACCTATTATCTCCTGATCTGGTTTGCGGTAGTGTTTCTGTTCTTTTCCGCCGCGGCGATCAAGCGCGGCGATTATCTGCTGCCCCTGTTCGCGCCTGCCGCAATCCTGACCGGACGCTATATACAGTGGATTATTGAACGGAAATTCAGGCTGACCCGCAAATGGCGTATCGGCTGGACGGTATTTGTCATAATTGCCGCACTTGCCCTGGTCGTTATTCGTCTGGGGGCGCTCGCTTATGTCGGCCGCCTTGCCGCAGGTGATGAAATCCAATGGATATCCTGCCGTGACGGAATGGGTATGGTGCAGGTCAGCGATTTTATAAACGGCAGGTATGTGCTGTGCTGTATCGCTGCCGCTGCCGTGATGGTTTATTTGTATTTTTTATGCGGCCTGCTGGAAAAAGGGCGGGCGGATAAAGTGTTTAATGGCGTACTGCCGGTTATTTTGATTTTTTTCTGTGTGTTTTACGTCTGGATAGATCCGGCGCAGAATAAATACAAAACGGTTAAATACTTCTGTGAGCGTGCCCGGCAGCACGTGAGGCCGGATGAAAAAGTCTGTTATTATGTTGAATGGATTACCGAAACAGTGTTTTTTATGGATCGCGAATATGACCGGCATTCAAGAATTGAGGAAATATACGATAAGCAAAACGGTAAAATGCGGTGCAAATACATAATTACC
>JAQUOK010000256.1 GCA_028717165.1 Victivallaceae bacterium
CCAGAACTATTCCTTTATTACATAACTGCCGGATTGCTGCCATATTATGGCTGACGAAGAGGACGGTACGGCCTTCTTTGCTGACGTCTTCCATTTTACCGAGACATTTCTTTTGGAATTGGGCGTCGCCGACCGCCAAAACCTCGTCTACCAGCAGAATCTCCGGTTCCAGGTGCGCCGCCACCGCAAACGCCAGTCTTACATACATCCCGCTTGAATAATGTTTTACCGGCGTATCCAGAAATTTTTCCACTTCCGCAAAGGCTACTATCTCGTCAAATTTCTTTTTGATTTCCGCCCGGGTCATACCTAAAATCGCCCCGTTTAAATAAATGTTTTCCCGGCCCGTAAGCTCCGGATGAAAACCGGTACCGACTTCCAATAAGCTCGCCACCCTGCCTTTCATTCCGATTTTCCCGCTCGTCGGTTCCGTTATCCGACTCAATATCTTCAGCAATGTCGATTTCCCCGCTCCGTTACGCCCGATAATTCCCACCCGGTCGCCCTGTTCTATTTTGAAATTTATGTCCTTCAATGCCCAGAATTCTTCCAGGTCGGTGTTTTCACGGTTAGGGGTCAAGGGGTGTCGCAAGCGCTGGTAAACTCCGCGCGCATGATGCATCAGGCTTTCACGCAGCGAATAATAATGATATGCCCGGTTCGCCGCCTTATCATGTCCGATAATGTATTTTTTACTCAAGTTTTCGACTTTGAAGATACTCATAAATACCTTTTTTAACCACTGATCTTCACTAATCTTACACTTATTTTTTTGCGGCAGAGCCGCAAAAGAAAAAACTCTTAATTAGTGTTCCATTAGTGTTTATCAGTGGTTAAATTATAAAACGCTCCCAGTCCAGTTGTTCAGATTTTCCAAAATTTATCAAATACCCGACTTTTGTGTTTGTTATTCTCATATAATTCATAAGTTGAGCCCTATGTTCATCATTAAGTTCCTTTACCGCCTTCAATTCCGCTATAATACCGTTGTACACAAATAGATCAGGAATATAAACCTTATCTAATTTCCTTTGCTTATAATAAACCTTCAATTCCCTTTTTGAATCAAACGGAATATTTCTGGTTTCAAGTTCAAACTCCAACGCCTGCTGATATATTTCCTCAAGTAACCCAAAACCCAGTTCATTATAGACCTCAAAAGCCGCCCCGATTAATTCGTATCCTTCCTGTTTCAGCATAATAGTTTCCAGGACCTTTTTTAACCACTGATCTTCACTAATCTTACACTTATTTTTTTGCGGCAGAGCCGCAAAAGAAAAAACTCTTAATTAGTGTTCCATTAGTGTTTATCAGTGGTGCTTGATCACTGATTTTCACTAAGTTTTTCCAATTCTTCAATATCGGCCAGGTCTTTCCTGCGCCCCGCAGCTTTTTTACATGCGATCAAATCAGCTTTGGATATATATAAAACATTGAATTTTCCCAACTGCCCCGGCTTTGCGTTTTCAAAAATCTTTTTCGTTGACACCCGGCTTACCGAAGTAAGCAAATCAATCTGATTGGGTTGCGCTCCCAAAGTAACCGCGGTTCCCGCCTTTACAAAAAGATCCTTGGTAATTCCGCTTTTCCCAAACCCGAATTCATTCAACGCTTTCATTATTTTTTCAGCATTTGCCTTGGCGGGATAAATCAACAAGTCAAAATCCATTGTCAATCGGGGATACCCGTAAAAACCTACCGCATGTCCGCCGCAAACAAGAAATTTCACCTCATGTTTTTGCAACAGAGCCAGAAAATCTTCAAAATCCTTACTCAAAGTATTCATTTATAATGTACCTTTTTCACCTTCACAATCCTTTTTATTTCAGGATTCAGGTCCCACCGGCAAAACCGACTCTGCATTTCCAGCATCATATTGACGCGGGCATCAGGCGACATATTCCGGATATCGTCCCGGCGAAAATTATCCTGATCTTCAACTTTTCCGATCCTGACCGTTTTTTCCATAATGTTTTCCAGAACCTTTTTAACCACTGATCTTCACTGATCTTACACTTATTTTATTGCGGCAGAGCCGTAAAAGAAAAACTCTTAATTAGTGTTCCATTAGTGTTTATCAGTGGTGTCTTTATATAAAATCCGCGAATTCGCGTTCGACTTTCCTGAAAAAGTAAAAACCGCTGATAAATAAAAATACTGTTATTCCTATCGACAAAATAAACCCGGGCAGGTAAATATTGCTTTGAGCGCCGATAATCGCCCAGCGAAAACCGTCTATAACTCCGACCATCGGATTCAAGGAATAAAGCAGTCGCCATTTTTCCGGGATGACGGCACTGCTGAAGCCTACCGGAGAAATATACAGGCCGAACTGCACCATAAACGGGGTCACATACTTGAAATCGCGGTATTTAACATTCAAGGCGGATATCCAGTAGACTATTCCCAATGCCGCAATACACGCCAGCAGCAGAAATCCCGGAATAAATACGGTTTTCCAGCTCGGCAAAAACTGATACCAGACTACTAATCCGGCAAAAATAACTACCGAGATAAAAAAATCAATCAAGCTTACGATCAGGGAAGTCGAAGGTATAACTATACGCGGAAAATAAACTTTTGATACCAGCGTACTGTTATTAATTAAGGAATTGCCGCCTTCCGAAACGGTATTGGCGAAAAACTGCCATGGCAGCATGGCGGCGTACACCAGAACGGCGTAAGGCACTCCGCTGTCCGGAAGTTTGGCAATCTTTCCAAATACGATCGTAAATACTACCATGGTCAGCAATGGCCGGATTACGCTCCACGCCACCCCGATGATAGTCTGTTTGTAACGAATTAGAATATCCCGCCAGGCCAGAAACAAAAACAGTTCACGATACACCCAGAGATCTTTTAAATATCTCGTATGTAATTTCCCTGCTTCAATTGTCAATTCATATTCTTTCATATTTACCTGTCAGCAGTGTTTTTTCACTCCCGGTTCCCATTTTTTTCCCCTGGCCGGACGATGAAACCGGGTAGGAAACGGCGGCTTCAACCGTGCGGCTGGCTCCGATAGGCAGCTTCGGACAATTCTTTCTTGTATTGCTTAGCGTTACAAGTGGTACTTCCGTATGCTTACTCATTTAATTTATTTTCCCTGATGATTTTCCAGATTTTCTTCGAAAACATTATATACCGGGACGTCCGTTTTTATTGTTGTCGGTCTGAAGTTTTCATCCATTGGTTTTTGTGGATCATAAATGCAGACAATTACCGCCTGTGCCTTTGAATACTCCAGCTCGCTTATTTTTTTTACTTTATGATAGAGAAATTTTTCCACTTTTTCATCAAAAACGTCCGTTAATTCAAGATTCCACTCTTTTATACCAAGATAGACTACTTCCGCTAAATCACCAGCTCCTATAATAGCTACCCGTTTGACGCCTGACTCCGCTAAATGGCGGCATAATTGCGAACTCTTTTTCCGCGCATCCTTATAAAACTCCAGAGAAAATTGAAGAAACTCGTAAGTTAAACGTATTTTTTCAGAAATTCCTTCAGGCGTTAAAAAATAATCCCAGCGTCGGGAATGAACCTTTTTTACATGCAGACAGCCCCGGTCAACCATTTTCCGTAAAAGTTCATGCGCCAACTTTACGCTGCAGCCAAGCTTTCTGGCCAAAATACGATTGGTCAATAATGGCGTAGATTCTACATGCTTAAGTATTTTGAATTCATTAAGATTGTTATTTATTGATAAAGAACTCTTTCTTGATGTTTCCCGCATACTTGAATAAATATCCTTAATAATCAATAACGTTACTTTTAGAAACTATATCTTTATTTTATGATTTGTCAAGTTAAATCAGTTTATTTTCAGATATTTTTTGATAAACATCCGGTTCCGAATGAATGCCAGTTATTCTCAGAACATTCATTCGGAATCGTTACGACGCGGAAAAGTATTGCGGATATTTATTATAAAAACCTTTATTTTTTCAAGTTTCATGGTATATTTTGAGTTTTGCCTGAAAAGTTAAAATTTTTACGGAGACTGAATGACAAATGGGTATGACTATTACTGAAAAAATTCTGGCGCATGCCGCCGGAAGCGACAAGGTCAGGCCTGGTGAAAATATTTGGGTCAGCGCCAATGTCCTGATGACTCACGATGTTTGCGGGCCCGGCACCATCGGGGTTTTCAAACGCGAATTCGGGGTCGACGCCAGTGTCTGGGATAAGGAAGGCGTGGTTATCATTCCCGACCATTACATTTTTACCGAAGACAAAACCTGTCACCGCAATGTCGATACTTTGCGGGAATTCGTCAGGGAACAGCAGCTTCCGTATTTTTACGATCCGGCGGACGAGACTTATTCCGGCGTCTGTCATGTAACACTCCCTGAAAAGGGGCATATCCGTCCCGGCGAGGTGCTTTTCGGAACCGATTCCCATACCTGCACGCACGGGGCACTGGGTATGTTCGCCACCGGGATCGGCAATACTGACGCCGGTTTTGTCATGGGTACCGGCAAACTGCTGATCAAAGTGCCGCCGACCATCAAGTTTATAATCAACGGCGTTTTCCCCAAAGGCGTAGTTGCCAAGGACGTCATCCTGAAAATAATCGGTGATATCGGTGTTGACGGCGCTACTTACTGCGCAATGGAATTCGCCGGTACCGCGATAGAGGCGTTCAGCGTCGAAGAACGCATGACCATTTGCAATATGGCGATTGAAGCCGGCGGCAAAAACGGCATTATCGCTCCTGATGCGAAAACCATTGAATACGTCAGGGCGCGGACAAACCTGGAATTCAACTGCTTTTCCAGTGATGAAGATGCTGATTATCAGGCGGTTTACGAGTATAACGCCGAGGAATTCGTTCCGGTCGTGGCGCTGCCGTATTCACCGGACAACGTGACAACTGCGGCGGCGGCGGGCAGCGTCAAGCTCGACCGTTCTTATATCGGTTCATGTACCGGCGGTAAACTTACGGACTTCATATTTGCGGCGGAACTGCTGAAGGGCAGAAAGGTCTGTATTGACACTTATATTGTCCCCGCGACGGCAGAAGTTGCCGACGCTTTGAATAAAATCCGGGTAGACGGTAAAACGCTGGCGGAAATCTTTGTCGAAGCCGGATGTCTGGAACCTGCGCTTCCGTCCTGTGCCGCCTGTCTCGGCGGCCCGGTCGATACTTTCGGACGCTGTAACAACGGTGAAGTCTGTGTGAGTACCACCAACCGTAATTTTCCGGGGCGGATGGGTTCGAAGGATTCAAAAACCATTCTCGCATCTCCTTATACGGCCGCCGCGTCCGCTCTTACCGGGCGCCTGACCGATCCGCGCGAGTATCTAACATAAGGAAACGTCATTATGGCTAACATAATCAGAGGTAAAGCATTTGTTGTCGGCGACAATATCGATACCGACCAGATAATTCCGGCCCAGTATCTCAGTCTGGTTCCGACCATACCGGAAGAATATGAGAAACTCGGCAGCTACGCTTTGATCGGGCTGCCGGATGGATATGCCGAACGCTATATCGCGGCCGGCGCAAT
>JAQUOK010000257.1 GCA_028717165.1 Victivallaceae bacterium
TATCCCTCAGAATATGTTGATCGTCCATGTTCCAATTGGAATCCTCCGGATTTCCGGCACGGTTCAAAACGATTGATACGCAGTACCGGCAGTTCCCGTAATCGTATCAGCGGAACGGCTGATTTTATATTTGTGGACGGCCATGCCGACTCGAAAAACCTAACGGAAGCAAGTATAACTGACCTGTGGTTTCCCTGAAATTTCCCATATTGTTAACTGAACTGATATATTAAAGGTAGGTACTATGAAAAGTATAAGTTATTATGGATTTTTGATGTTTTTCGCTTTGGTTATTTTTTTCACAGAAAAAGTTCCCGCGCAGACTGCAGATAATTTAATAGTCAACGGAGGTTTTGAAAAACAGGTGTCCGGAGTGGAATGTGTTCGTCGCGGCCAGGAAGGGCCTCCGGAAAACTGGATATCCTATTATTATGAAGACAGTAAGGCGGAATGGTGCGGCGACGCAGTTCATTCTGGCAAAAAAGCGGTAAAATTGTGCTTTGAACAGTCGGCAGAACCCAAACACACGATTTGCTGGAGGAGCACGCCTATTGCCGTACAGGCACGCAGTGAGGTGAAATTTTCCTGCTGGATTAAAACAAAAGATGTTGCGCGGGGGGAGAAAGGGTGGCACAGGCCAAACGTGAAAATCATTTTTTTAGATGAAACTAAGAAATATCTGGGTTTTTTATCATTATTTACAGTTGCCGAATCAAATAGCGAATGGAAATATTATGAAAAAAAATTCTTTATTCCGGATGTGCAACAGGGAAAATCCGTGAAATTTATTCAAGCGTCACTGGACCTTTCCTATTGTCGTGGAACAGCCTGGTTTGACGACGTATCTATAATTATTATTCAGGAGCCGACCGCTCTTCCTTCTTTTCTTGTTGCAAAAAATGCCGGTTCCCTTGCTTTGGAGAGACGCCATACCCCAATTATCATTCCTCAGCCGTGGAAAGAAAAATATGGAAAAGAATCGATTGAACCAAGTAAAATAGCGATACTCAGGCCGGATAAAAGCAAAGACGAGTCAAGTGTCGAGAAGTTAAGCAATTATCTGAAAATAAAACATGGATATGCGGTCAGGGAAATAGGAAAAATCGAAGAAGTGGGAGACAATGACACTATAATCATGCTGGGAGGAATAAAACGCAATCCTTATATTGAAGATTACCTGAAAAGATTGAATATCGAGATAAATTGGAAAGAAACGGGCGAACAGGGATATCTGCTGGCGATTAAAAAGTTGGATGGGAAAAATATAATAATTCTGGCAAGTGACGGCGAAGCCGGCGTATATTACGGGCTGGAATCGTTAATGCAATGGCCGGAGAAAGCCGGTCAAAAAAATAAATTTTCAGACGGAGTTGTCATTGACCGGCCGGCATATTGTTTGCGCGGGTTGGTTATGGGAGTTCCTTCCATTGGACGGTTGAAACTGCTCTCCCGGTATAAAAGGAATATGGTGCTGGTTTTCGCAAATAAAAACTGGTTTGCTCCGCTTTCCATACAGGACAAGGCGCATATGAAAAATTTTTTCCAGGAATGCCGGAAACGTTATATTACGCCTGTTATTCTAAGTCATCCCGGGTATTATTTAAAAGGCCAGGGAGCAAAACTTCATTTTTCCGATAATAAACTGATTTCAGGTATGCTGAAACAATTCACCGATCTGTATGAACTGGGGTATCGTTATTTTTCAATTCATTTTGATGATATGGGGCGGTACGGCGGACAGGATGTTTTGATTTACCCGGATGATGTCCGGCGCTTTAAAAGTGTTGCCCATGCCCACAGGTACATAACTGAACTGGTATACGCTCATCTTAAGTCGCTTGATCCGCAAAACCGGCTTTATGCGTTACCTATGCATTATGCTCTTTCCCGCGAACCGCAGGAGAAGGAATACCTTGATGAATTTTCGAAACTGCCTGAGGATATTATTTTTGTATCAACAGGAATAAAAACCCTGGAAGATTTGAATCATCAGAAACAATTGACCGGAAGAACTGCAATTTGCTGGGACAATTATTTCTCCCGTTATGATAAGTTCAGGCCGGTCCCGGAAATAATATCGCCTTTGGAACTTAATGTTTCTTCCGATCTGTCAAATTACGTGTCCTGTTATATGTTTCCCATGGGTGATAAGGAAATGTGGTGGAGTATGTCTTCCGAATATCTATGGAAAGGAAAAGATTATAATCCTGAACTGTCTGCCCGGAGAGCAGTAATTAAAATGGGAGGCATAGATGCTTATGAACTTCTGCAAGCATACAATACCTATCGTGAAAAATTGCAAAACTCTTACCTAAAGGGCGAAACCAAACAGGAAAGACTTAATTGTCTTGAAAACCAGATCAAGGAACTTGACGGTTTTGAAAGACAACTTGAAACCAGACTTAATAACCGTTCCTATATCTCAAATGAAATCAGGAAGGAAATAGAAAGCAAAAAGAAATGGTTAAGCACAGTTATCCAGGATTACAAGCAACGGGAATTTCCTGTAATAATTCCTTTTATTCCGGAAAACGCCAGGATAGACGGCCGCTTGAATGAAACTGTATGGAAAAACGCCAAACATTTATCTTCGTTCAGTTTACCTTTAAAGGGCGAGTCCGAAATACGCTTTCCTGCGGCGCAAACGGAATGTTTCCTTTATTATAATAATAAGTCGCTTTTTTTGGCTTTTAAATGTTTTGAGCCCCGAATGAGCCGAGTCAACGCCACGAAAAAAAAGCGGGACGCTACTGTATATCATGATGACTGTGTAGAAATATTCCTGGACTTGAAAAGGAACGGTAACGCTTATTATCAGTTTGCCGTCAACATCCTTGGAGCAGTTTACGATGCAGTCGGCTATGACAAAAATTGGAATGGGAATTGCAGGTTTGTGGTACGGAAAGAAACTGATTGCTGGTATATGGAGGCGGCAATCCCGTTTGAATGTTTGAATATTCCCCGGATAAAAAAAGGTCTCCGGTGGAATTTCAACCTGTGTCGGGAACGGTATGCGGGACAAGTACCGGAGTTCAGCAGTTGGGCGCTGTTACATAAGCGTTTTCATGAACCTCAACGTTTCTGGACATTGGAATTCGGTCAATGAGGAAGTCTTGAAAAATTTAATTTCCGGGATAATATCAAGCCGGCTGATTTCATACTTGAATTTTGACCGGTTGATGATTAGTTAACACAAAGATATTCGGTGAACTGGTAAATAGTTTAAATAATTGATTTTGAATTCAGGAAAAATCGCAGGCAGTTCTTCTATGAGTAATGTGTATGAGCAGATAGGCGGATATATTTCATCCGATCACCACCATATGACGCTGGCGGCATGCCGGACGCTTCCGGCGGAACAGCGGGAAATGATAAAAAGAGAGGCCGGACTCCTCATCAGGTATTTCTGTGAACTGCCGGATTGCGGCTGGTCGATTTTCGGAACTCTCGGCAAATGGGAGATCAATAACCGTTTTTCCTATGATATCCGCCGGGATCTGAACGCCTCGTTTTATCTGGGCTGGAATCCAGTGACCGGAACCGGGAAAAGATTCGGGCATGATACCTCCGGCGGACTCGAAGCCGTCCCTTTTTTGTTGGGAAAAGCTGTTGCCGCCATGCAGGCCGGCAACTTACGGGACGGACTGGCCATGACGGGGGCCGCCTGCCATTATCTTCAGGATGCGGTGACCTTTCCTGAACAGCAGGCGCTGCATCGCCGGAGCATGAACCAGGTTCTGGCAATAGACCACGGCGATTACCGGCCGCAAATTCTCTTTACGGCTGCCGGGAACATTGCCGAAGCGGCTGAACATATTTATACGGTACGGGTTAAACCGCTTCTGAGCGAGTATGCGGGCGGGATCCGGCAAGCTATTTTTACCGGGGATTTCGCTTTGCGCCGGCGGCTTCACAACCAGTGCGACCTCTTCGGAGCGCATATTACCGCCGATATTCTTCATACGGTATTGCAATTTTATAAAAAGGCTGAAGAAACCCGATTGCAGGTTCGGGAGGAATTTGTCAATATTGACGAAGAAGGGCTGCCCGCCGCTTATTTTATTGACCGTGATGACAGCGAAGTATTCCAGGGGTATGCGGCTGTAGAGGGCAATCATCCGCGCGGTTTCGATCTTCGTCTGACGCCGGGACTGCAGCTGCGGCTTTCCGCGGTCGGCGCCGCCGAAGTCCGCTGGAAACAGAGTATCGTTAATTCCATCCTCGTCGCTCCCGGCAAATACCGGTTGCAGGCTAGCGTATACGCTCTTGACAGTGTCGGTGATAACGGGCTTCGGCTGGTTTTGTATGACTCCTGCTGGGAGCCTGTAAAAAACCTGTGTGTTCTGCTGGAAAACGGCACGGGCTGGAAACATGTCATGCGGGATTTTGATCTGGCCGGGGAAGTTAACGCTGTCAGGCTTGAATTCTTTTCGCGGAACAATGCCGGAACCTTGCTGTTGGATCACTGGGAATTTTCCGGGGCGTCTTCTGCCGTTGCCGCCGGCCCCGCTCCGGCGGAGGGGAATGTGAGGCTGGAACTGCGGCCGGCTTCCGGATATTACCAGCGCGACATATCGCTGTTCGGCTCTCAGAACGACCCCATTACCAGTATCAGGGAAAATATGGCGGCCTGCATCACGGACGGAGATGAATTTGTTTTCGACGGCGAATCGTTTATCGAGATTCCCTGGCACCCGCATTATTCCCCTCTGCAGGTAAAAGGAACTTTCGAGCTTGAACTGATGTTTTTGCCGGAAAGTACCGGCGGAGAACTCATGATGAGCGCGACTACCGAATACCGGCCGCTGAACGGCTGGCGGCTGTTCCTGAAAAACGGCCGCCTGGGCGTTGGCGTATACAACGGCGATGATGAATATGTACTTGAAATTAAAGATTATCTGCCGGAGCCCGGAAAATGGCATTCCGTAAACCTGAAATTAAGTCCGGATAACGTAATCAGCGTTACTCTGGACGATATGGTTTTCTCCGGTAAAGCCGGTTTCCCCAGAACTTACAGCAATACCGGGCATTTTATCGGCAGTTGTGCCGGTGTCGGGAATTTCTTCACCGGACGTATCAGAAATCTGCGAATACTTACTTCCTGAAGTGTTGCATTTCATTATTTTACGGGCATATTGAATGCGGATTTAAAAATATGCTCAGGAATTTAAATGCACCGAATATATAAAACCGCATTCGTACTGTTTCTTTTCTGCATTTTGATGTCGGGGAGCGCGAATGGTACGGGAAACGCTCCGGATGAACCCGGTTTCTGGGAGAATTTTCTCAATTTCTTTTTGCCCCATGCCGAAAAAAGACGTGTCCTGCTGCGCCGGGAAACGCGCTATTTCATGGTTACCGTCGAGGAAGACGGTAAAGGCGCCCGCCATCTCGTTTTCAATCCTCTCAAAGGTTCGCAGGGAATATGGAACCCGAAGAAACCGGACGAGATCATTTCAAATTACTGTAAATACATGACCCTGTTCATGACTATGATCGGC
>JAQUOK010000258.1 GCA_028717165.1 Victivallaceae bacterium
ATCTGATTGGGTAAGCATATACTTTCCGTGAATTCTCCGGGTTTCCCTGATTCCGGTTTGCGCCGCAGTTCGGTCGAGGTAACACTTTTCAAACCCGGGGACGTATTTTTGCAGAAAATGCATTATTTGGGGAACTTGCTCCCTGCATTCTATTTCCGCCCTGGTCAAATCATCCGCATTGGTTCCGTCAACGTTTAAAGAGTTTGTCGCATTGATAAAGTAAAATGAAGATTCCGGAGTGTCCGGAGCCCCACATTTTTTTACTCTCCCCCACGAGAAGAACTGTTCGGTCGGTATTTTCCAATCCTTATTCGCTTGGGCTGATTTTATGAGCGGAAGCAAGCCCGTTACCTGAGGGCCGTTTATTTTTCGATGATCGACATTACCGAGAATGAATTCAAGAGACACCGGCTGTACTTTACCTTGCATGTTGCCGTAGTCGCATTTCACTCCGGCCCGGTATGCCACATCGGCATCTCCGGTAGCATCAATAATTACCTTGCCCAGGTAAGCATTTCTGCCGGATTTATTTTCAGTAATAACCCCTTTGACCTGATCGTTCTCGACTATTGCGTCAACGACCAAAGTATGCAGGAGAAGCTTTGCGCCGGATTCCAAAGCCATTTTTTGACAGATATCGATCATCCCCTCAGGATCGAAAATCATGGCATGGCTTTTTTCCGAACGCATCTCGGCATATCCTTCAGCGGCCATGCGGTGCAGAAATTCATGCACCAGGCCGCCGTTCAAAACTTCTTTGCCATCGTAAATAGAACCGAATTCAACCATCAATGCGGCAGTTGCCGTTCCTCCCAGAAATCCGTATCTTTCAATCAGCAGGGTCTTCGCCCCATGCCTTGCTGCGGCCGCGGCGGCGGTAAATCCGGAAGCCCCTCCGCCGCAGACGATTACCTCATATTCCCCGGCAATTGGAATATCTCTGTTATTTTCAAAGTGCATTTTCATTTTGGTACCTCTTATAAATTACCGAACGCTTATAAAACTTTTGTCTCTTCATACATTGGAGATATAATCATCCCCAATTACTGGACATTAACAACTGTCTGGGGAACAAATCCCTTAGTAAAGCAGTTTCCAATGGCTTGCAGGCAGGTTTTGAAGTTACCGTTATTTCATTGAAGGCGTACATTCCCAGGATAAGTTTTAAAAGTCCAATTTCTTTTATCACAAGCTGAAGTGTCGGCTTTTCCGAATCCGTTACTTTAATAGTTCCGTTGCTGACAAGTAATTGTATTTTGTCTTTTTCCAGTTTTATTTGGATGATTCCGTTCCAAGTCCGGGCCGTTGATTCTTCCAGTCTGGCTTCCAATTCCGGAATCAACCTTTCGAACAGTGAATGCAGGTTAATTATCTGCAGCATGTTAGCGGCTTTCCCCCCGTAGGTCTCATTACACTGGAACTGAACAGGAAGGCGGGAAATTATATCTATAATTTCAGGATCGAAAGGAATTCTCGCGGTCATCGTCTTCAATCCCTGGTCGCAAGCCAAATTATTAATGTATCTGAGTAATGAATCCAGAACTTCCGGGTGTTTTTTCTCGTAAGCAATGTCTTCGATGGTAATTTCTCCCACAGTTTTGTCGGTTTTATTATATTCTGCCGGGTGCCGGCCGGCAAAAAGATAACCCAGGATATGTCCTTTTTCCTCAAAAACAACCCTTAACGGATTTGGAGACGGCGGGATGGATGTTAAGAGCCGGTCCGGGGGGACAACCGGACAAAAAGCATTGTATAATTCATAAAATTCATTATGAAGTTTAAGGTAATCGTAAAAATCCTTTGACTCATCATAAGGTCTTATTTTAGACTTGTCCCCGAGCGAAAGCGGCAAGTATCCCTCCTCAACCACAGAGGCGCCGGCACAAACCTTGTTTCCCGGGAAAAACTCCATGTACCGCCGCGGGAATCTCAGATAGCCGAATCTTGAATAAAATTCAACCAGGCCGCCCAGGCGGGAGATATCATAATTTTCGCTTTTCATCCATTTTATGGTATCGTGCATTAATGCGGTACCATAACCCTTACCGTGATATTCGGGTAAAATAGAAACTCCGCCCACATCACCTTTCAGGATTTTGCCCTTGCCTATCTTAAGCCAGTTTTTCCTGACATGTATGGTGCCAATTACCCGCTCGTTGACAACCATTGTCCGCCAGTCGCCGGGAGCATTGCGGAATAACTTGATTTGATTTTCCAGCCACGTTTTTTTAGCCGGCGTTACTTTGAATGCCTGTTCCAGTATATTCGAGACAGCATTGCTGTCCTGCGTTGTCGCAGTAGCAAAAAAAATCTTTTTTTCCATTTTCAACTCACTGTTTTATTAATGATATTGACTGCTGAGAATCAATTACCGCCGTATTGGTAGTACTGATATTTTCATTTAAAAACCGTGGCGGTATCTCAAGGATGATTTCGACTGCCCGGGAATTTATGTTTTTCAGTCTCAAATCACATATTTTACCGTTTTCCATTTTAAGCGATACCAGAATGCCGGCTGCCAGTCTTAAGTTTTCAAACGCCAGATCCTTCCAGGTTCCAGGAATACCGGGAAGGATGGCTATTTTGTTGTTCACGCTATGGGCGAGCATGCTGTTTACTGCCCATACATAGCTGCCATGAGCAGTCAAATACCAATAATTGATCGCAAATCCGTCCGGCCTGATCTTTTCCGGGAAAGCCCCGGATGAACTGCTGTACCTGGTTCCGTTATAAAGATGCTTGAAAGCCCTTTTGTCTTTCAGGTATGATAAGGCAATGGCCGCCTGCCATTCGGCCCAGGGCCAAATAAGATTCTGATAATTTCCCGGACTGGTAAGGCCGAATCGACCTTTACAGGCCTTAAGGGCAGCGGTTATGTTTTCCTTGCCTGTTCCTTCCGGGAGATTGAACAGGAAAAAAGTGAACGTCGATGTTTTTATCATGTCGGATCCCGCATACGGAAGCAATATTTTCTTCCGGTAATTTCCTTTCAGCCCCAGTTTTAATTTATTTAAAGTGCTCCGATAAGATTCGGAAATTTTTTCATCTAAAACGGCTGCAGCCTGAATTAACGCTTCCAGCGATTTGATCGTGGTAAGCAAATGTGAAGTATCGTTTTTCCTCGGAGCTGACTCATCTGCGCCTTCGCCTCGCCTGATGCAGGCCGTCTGCTCATTTTCACTGACGATGGCGGAAAGCAGAAAATCCGTCGTCTCTTTGATCAGGCTCCAATATTTTTTAAGGGTATTTATATCGCCGGAATAGAGATATTGATTCCATGCTTCCATTACTAGACAGCCGTTATTGTATTTTTCTATCATCGGGCATTCTTTGGGGTCGATAAAATCCAGCGATTCCCCTTTGCAGTTCATGAACCATGGGAAATAGGCACCTTTGCATCCCAGCCTGCGGGCATAATCCCGCGCCAAAGGAATTACTTTTTTATAGCCTTCAATAAGTTTTTCCGCTTCTTTCAGCCTGTTTGCTCCGAGAAGCGCCCGGTGAGAGAAAAATAAATCGAAAGGGTTACTGACTCCGCCGTTCCATAATATGGGGTAATTCCCCAGCGAAATCAGCCCGGTCTGCAGATTCTGCTGGGCGCGGATGAGGTATAAACTCAGTTGATAGAGATGTTCCAGCTCCTTATCCGGCAGGCTGACCGAGGATTGACGGTAATATTTCTTCCAATCCTGTTGATGGGATTGTAAAATATTTTCATAACCCCAGCTTTTAATTCCGTCCAGTTTTTCGTTTAGCATCTTTTTAAAGTCGCAGGTGTCTTTTTCATCCAGAAGGACGAGATATTTGGTAAAGGAATTCCGCTCATTGAAACCGGATAAAAGAATTCTTGCTTTTTCCGGGAAAATATCTTTTTTAGCGGTTGGGAAGTCGGTATACATTATCCCGGCCCCCTTTATTCCGTTTACCTGGTAATCGCAGCCGACGGCGCATTTTTCCGTTGTGGGATAAAAATTATACGAACTGATTGCGGAATAACCGGTAAACGAACTGGGGGGGAAAGGAGGATGAAGGTTCAGGGCGATAACCGGATTGTTTTCGGTAATCCGGCTAAGGGTATAGTGTTCAACCAATATCTGTTCCGAAGTAAGAAAAGTCTTTATTTCGATTTGAAAATAAGCCGCTTGGATACGGGTACTGAGAACAGCCGTTTCAGGATCGAAATTCTGATCGAAAGCGCCGATTTCACAAGCTTCTCCTTCGCCGTGGAACAGGGTGAAATCCGCTTGTACAAGCGGAACAATCGACTGTCCCCGGTTCCGGTGCGTACTTTTATACCAGGCGCAAATTGTTCCCTGATGTTGTTCCAGATGAAGATGTCCGGAATTACAAGCCATCGATCCTGAGTAATCAATTAAGACACAGTCGATACCGTTGCCGAGCGAAAAGGGAAAATACCTTTTTCTCGCGGCCTTTGGAATTTCAAATTTCATTTAAGCAATTTCCCGATGTTCAAGCTTTAAAAAAACACTATCGTTTCACAATATTAAAAATTTTTCCGCTGTTCAGGCGTAATACCTCGTATGCTTTGCAGCGGGGATAGCCTGAACGGCAGAATTTTTTATTTATAATATTTTTGTTTCCGCTTTCCGAATGATTCGCATCAGTTCTTTTTCGCTTGCTTCATCGATTTTAGGTTCAGGGTCATCTTTCTTCATGATCTCGTAATAAATATCTCTGGCCTTGTCCAGATCGGTCATACCGCCGGATTGCAGCCAGCCATGGTAAGTCTTCCGGTTGAAAAGAGACGGTTGCCAATGCTCGTTGCGAAAATGTTCCGCGGTATGCATTTGTTCCAGAAAATTGCCGCCCGGGCCAACTTCCTTGACAACATCAAAAGCAATGGTCTCTTCGTTTATTTCAAAATTGCGCATAAATCTTTTTACCATTCCGACACATTCATTGTCAAGAATGAGCTGCAGTGAAGAAATAACGCTGGTCGTTTGACAGATTACCCCCATCGCGCCCATGTGCCGGTTGCCGGCTAAGAGGCCGGTAAAAACATTCATGGCGTTTTGGAAGCCGGCTTCCAAAGAGGGACAGGGGGCGTCATTGAGCCCGAAGGTATGGCCCCGGAAATGGCCGTGGTAAACCTTATGCACGATTTGGCCCAGAGCAAGATGGAGAAGGGCGTTTTCCGGTCGGCTTCGCGAAAAATAGCCGGTTTGCATGTCCATTATTCCAAAGCCTGAACCGAAAGCAAGTATTTTGAAATTATTCATAACCCGCGTTACAATCGATCTGAAAAGCGTTTCGGCAATGTGTTGGGTCAGGATGCCGGCGAGGGTTACCGGGCCGGTAGCGCCGGCCATCGGCATGGGACCACCGATCCCGCAGTTAAATCCTTTTTCTCTCAGGCCCATGAAAATAAGCGCTTCCTCCCGGCCGAATTTAAACGGCGAGAGGAATTCGACGTCTCCACATATATAGTCTCCCGGCGTGCCGCCGAAATGATCAGCCATAACTTCGCCCATTTCA
>JAQUOK010000259.1 GCA_028717165.1 Victivallaceae bacterium
CGCTCTTCCGATCTGGCATGCCGCTCGAAAAAGCAATTCGGCGCATGACTTCTCTGCCCGCACGAATATTCAGGCTGGGAAACCGGGGTTTGATAAAGGAAGGCTTCACCGCTGACCTCGTTCTTTTCGACCCGGAAAACTTCAAAGACGTCGCCACGTTCGCCGCGCCGCACCGCATTGCCGAGGGCGTCCGTAAAGTCTGGCGGAAAGGCAAAGTGATTTTCGAAAAGCGATAACCGGTTTGCTTCGCTGCTTGACAGCAGCACCGCAAACCGTAAATTATAGTTAAAACTCAAAATAAACGACTTATGAAAAGCGCCTTGAGAGTATATTTCGACAACGCCGCCGCGTTTCAGCCGGACCCCAAAATCCTGGGCCGCTATTATGCTTATGCCGCGCGTTTCTACGAAAACCAGGAAGCCGCGCATTCCCTCGCTTACAAACTGCGGCAGAAAATGGAGCTTGCGGCGGAACAGCTTGCCAACGCCCTTCTCTGCAAAAACGCCGCCGTTCACTGGGGTTGTTCCGGTACCGGGGTTTTCTGTCTGCTGGGGAGTTTTCCGGGCTTTAAAAACGGAAATATCGTTACGTCTCCAATGGAACACCCCGCGTTGACCGCCGCGCTTAAACGTACGGGTGTGGAAATTCGCGAAGCAAAAATATTAAGGGGGCGGATAGACCTCGAAGACCTTTATGAAAAACTCGACCGGGAAACGGTGTTAACCGCCATTCACCATGTGCAAAGTGAAACCGGGATAATCCAAGACCTTTCCGCCATCCGGCGGGTTCTCGACGAAAAAGCGCCGCAAAGTATTTTTATGTCCGACACCATCCAGTCCGCCGGAAAACTGGAAATTCCATGGACGGAGGCGAAACTGGATATTATCAGCGTTTCCGGCCATAAAATCGGTTCCGCCGCCGCCGGCGCGTTATTACTGAACAGGAAAAAAACGCAGGTAAACGAGCTGGCGGAATACTTAAAATTATGCCGCGGCAAATATTACAGTACAAGCCGCCCGGAGCCGGCCGCCGCTCTCGCCCTGGCGGACGGAATCGCCAGGGCCGATAAAGAAAAATTCAAAAACCTCGACCAGGTTAATAAAATCAACTCTTTTCTGCACAGGGAGTTATTGAATTTAAAACTTTCCAACAATAAAAAAATTATTATAACCGTCCCGCCGGAAGTCGCGTCCCCGTATATCCTGCATTTTATCGTCCCGGGCTATCAAAGCGGAATCCTGGTACGGATGCTCTCGGATGAAAGCGTTTATTTTTCCGCCGGAAGCGCCTGTTTGTCCGAAACCGGCAAACCAAGTGCCGCCCTTATTGCGATGGGGTTCAGCAAAGACGATGCTTATGCCGGGGTGCGCTTGAGTTTTTCCCCGCAAAACACAAAAAAACATGCCGAAATCTTCCTGGATAAATTTCAAAAGGCGCTTCTTAATTATTAACATTATAGTCAAATTTGAAAAGAAGTCTTGATTTTTTTACCGTCGGCATATATCTTACTTTATAGCAAGGAATAAAAGTAAGGAATTTTATATTATGTTGGCAACACTGACAAGTAAAGGGCAATTGACCCTGCCGGTTTCGATCAGGCGAAAGTTGCACCTGAAGCCTGGGGATAAGATCGAATTGTTCAGCAGAAGCGACGGACATATTGAGGGTGTTCCGGTAAAGCAAGGCGTTAACTCGCTAAAAGGGATCTTGCCGAAACCCGGACGGGCAGTCTCTCTGGAAGAAATGGAAAGGGCTATCGTTGAGGGCGCCAATAATGATTGGAATTGATACAAATATCCTGGTTCGCTATCTTGTCCAGGATGATGAACGGCAAGCTTCTGTCGCAAATACAATTCTTGACCGTGTCTCTGATATAAACCCGGCATTTATTAATAATATTGTTATATGCGAAACGGTTTGGGTACTGTCTCGAGCTTATAAGTTTGAAAAAACGTTAATCGTTAAGACAATAGAGCAAATATTATCTACCCGCGGCATCGAATTTGAAAACGCAGAAGGAATCAGAAAAGCCCTGCGTCATTATAATAGCGGCAATGCCGATTTTTCAGATTACCTGATTGCTGAAATAAATAAGGAAAACGGGGCAAAAACAACTTATACTTTCGACCGCAAGGCTGCCGGCAATTCCTTATTTACCACTGCTTCCTGATAATAATTAACGCCGAGTGCAAGTTTTTTAGCATATGCCAATGCATATTTTATCTGAATGGGCATAAGCGTAAGCATCACGTTTTGAGGATCTTTTTCTATATTATTTTGCCTGAAAACTCTTGATCTGGCTCTCGTGGTGCAGTCACGGCTGTCTCCAGCCGTGCGTCCCGCAAGGTTACGCCCCGGGGACAGGGGGCGACGACATCGTTTTCCATGTTGCCAAAGTCATTTACAAATAACGCAAGATCATAATTTTAAGACACCTGCATGGTTTTTTAAAACGATGTTTCGCGCTTGTGTCCCGAATGGGGGTTATTATTTGAAGAACTTGCACCCGGCGTTAATTCTTTTGAACGGCGGCCGTAATTTGCGATCACTTCTGTTTTTCTTTCTCGTAACGCTTTTCTAACAAACAGCTGTTCTTTATGCTTTTTCTGACCCACTCCAGGCGCAGTTCCGCCTTTTCCGTTTCTGCCAGCTGTATCGGAATATTGCTTTGCCGCAAACGTTGACAAAGAGTTTGGAGGACCAGTGCCACGCTTACCGAAATATTAAAGCTTTCCGTAAAGCCGTACATCGGCAGTTTTACAAAATAATCCGCATTTTCATGCGCGAAATCGCTCAGGCCGGTTTCCTCGCACCCGAAACATACCGCCAGTTTCCGGTCAAGAGGAATTTCATCTAACGGAGTATGCTTTTTCCCCTCTTTTAAAGTGGTTGCCGCGATCGCACATCCTTCCCTGCGTAAATATTTGAAACAGCTTGCGGTATTATTTCTTTTTTTAGTATTAAAGCGTTTCAGATCTATCCATTTCGCAGATCCCTGAACCACTTTTGTATTGGTTTTGAACGGTTTACTGTTTTCTATCACATACATATCCTGGATCCCGAAACATTCGCAGCTGCGGATTACCGCGCTGGCGTTCGGGGAATGCCAGATGTCTTCGACGACAACCGACAGATACCGGGTCCTGGCGGACAGGACTCTTTCTATAAGCGCCCTGCGCCGCGGAGTTACAAAAGTTTCCAGGAACCCGAGCAGGCCGGGCGTTTCCGCTATATTGAAATTGGCAGACATTTATTACGGTTTCCGGTTAAATTCAAAGGATTAATATGCAACTTTTTAAGATATAGCCTGGTTCCGTAAATTACCAGCCATCGCTGCTAAAGTTATTTTCCGGCAAAACTTGAAAAACGCCTGTATCCTGATATTTTACAGAATTGCAATTGTTTCCGAAATCGAGGATTTTATGGCGGAAAAATTTAAAAACATAAGCCTTAAACAGCAAATATATCTGGAAACTATCTATGATTTAAGCATGAGCGACGGCCACGCACATGTTAAATCGATAGCGGAAAGGCTTTCAAACAGCATGCCGTCCGTAACCGAAGCAATGCGGAAACTCGCGGAAAAGAAACTCATAAACTATGATGTCCGCAAAAACGTTTCTTTAACCGAAGAAGGCGAAAACATCGCCAGGGAACTGGATAAACGGCATGCGGTGCTGGCTGATTTTTACGCAAAAATCCTCGGCTGCCCGGCGTCAAAAGCACAAAGTATCGCCTGTAAAGTTGAACATGTCGTCGACTCCGCTTTTTGTGATCGTCTCGCCGGGTTCGCCTCGTTTCTCCGCGAAAAAGAAGAAAAAGGCATAGAATTAGTTAAAGAATTCCGGGAATTTTATAAGAAAAAATAGCGTACAGGCAAAAACATGAAACAACTACTTCGAATAATCGGCCCGGCACGGCTGAGGACAGCCGTGGCACTGGAGGACATAGATATTATGAGAAAGGTGTAGCCGCCCCTGTCTCCAGGGGCGAAGAGAACGTCGTATGAGCGCTAAACGCTGAACTGTTATCAACGTTTCCCACTCTCTTTTGAGGAGTTAAGCTATATCCTCCGGGTGGGCTTGTTTACTCTCTCTTGTATGCAAAGCGTTTCCCAGACCATCAGCATAGCTGAAGGTTTAAGATTAAACAATTAAATTATCATTTTTAATAGCGATAGTGTTCCGGTTTGTAGGGACCGTCTACCGGTATCCCCAGATATTCCGACTGTGACGGAGTCATCCGGGTAAGTTTGGCGCCAAGCTGTTCGAGGTGAAGCGCCGCTACTTCCTCGTCAAGTTTTTTGGCCAGACGGTAAACCCCGATCTTGCGGTCTTTGTTTTTGGCTATGTCGATCTGCGCCAGAGTCTGGTTGGTAAAACTGTTGGACATGACAAAGCTCGGATGCCCGGTAGCGCAGCCGAGGTTGACCAGCCGTCCTTCGGCGAGGATATAAATACAATGCCCGTCGGGAAAAGTATAGCGATGGACAGGACATGAACTGCCTTTGATCTCTTCTTTGACGACACCGGACATTTTTTCGAGTTTTCCGACCTGAATTTCATTATCAAAATGTCCGATATTGCAGACGATCGCCTGGTCCTTCATTCTGCTCATGTGTTCCGCCGTAATGACGTCCCTGTTGCCGGTTGTGGTAACATAAATATCCGCCGCCGGCAGAGCATCTTCAACCGTACATACTTTTATTCCCGCCATACAGGCCTGCAGCGCACAGATCGGATCAATTTCGCTGACCAGTACCCGGGCGCGCTCGTTATGCATGGCTTCCACACAGCCTTTACCGACATCACCGTAGCCGCAAATCATCGCAGTTTTGCCTGAAATCAGCACATCCATGGCGCGTTTGAGCCCGTCGGTCAAGGAATGACGGCAACCGTAAACATTGTCGAATTTGCTCTTGGTAACCGAATCATTAACATTGATGGCCTGGAAAAGCAGTTTCCCTTTTTCCGCCATCTGCATCAGGCGGTGCACGCCGGTGGTGGTTTCTTCTGAAACTCCCGTCATGCCGTCCACAACCTTATGCCAATGACCGGGGTCTTCCGCAAGCACTTTTTTCAACAGTTTATTCACAATTTGAAGTTCGGTGTTGTCGGTAGGCTCATCAAGAATAGAAGCGTCTTCTTCCGCCTGATAACCGCGATGAATCAATAAAGTGGCATCCCCGCCGTCGTCAACGACCTGCTGCGGGCCGCTGCCGTCAGGCCAGGTCATGGCGCGGTAAGTACAGTCCCAATACTCTTCCAGAGTTTCGCCTTTCCAGGCAAAAACCGGGATACCGCATTTCGCTATCGCGGCCGCGGCATGATCCTGGGTAGAAAAAATATTGCATGACGCCCAACGTACGTCAGCGCCGAGAGCGGTCAGAGTTTCAATCAGTACGGCGGTCTGCACAGTCATATGCAGACTGCCCATAACCTTAATGCCTTTAAGCGGTTTTTCTTCGCCGTATTTGCGACGGGTCGCCATCAGA
>JAQUOK010000260.1 GCA_028717165.1 Victivallaceae bacterium
GAAACGCGGGAAGAACAAACATTGTTCAAGTTATTGGAATATGCCTACATCGGAGCCCGCTATGACCCCGCGTACGGAATAACCAGGGAAGAACTGGAATATCTGGCTGAACGAGTAAAACCTTTATTGGATCTGACGGAAAAAATCTGTAAGGTAAAAATTGAGAGTTTTACGAAATAAGAAGCAGTATAAATATATGACATAAACGCCGTGTGCAAGTTTTTTTATTGTGCCTGCCGGGATACGGCTTGTTTTCGAATGCCGCCGCATTACACATTTCCTGGAGGGCGATTGTCCTCACGAGCCGAAATACGTTAACCGTTTGCGGCTCGACAGAGTCTCGCCCTCCATTGAGTTTCCTCTCTGAGGCGAAAATGTCGAAAAAAAACTTGCACACGGCGTGTATATTATAGTTCCATCATGCTCTTAATGGATACTTAAACTTAAGGAAGTTACTTATGCATGAAACTAAAAAGATGAAACCTCACGTTCTGAGCGTTGCTTCAAAATATCATGGCACACATGTTGCTTTTGAAAATTTCAACAGCAAAAGAGTAGTTGCCTCAGGGGATGATCCGGCTCTGGTAATAAAAATAGCCAAAGCCAAAGGCTTTCCTGATGCCGCGCTTTCCTATATTCCTGAAAAAGATGCTATTTTCGTGTACTGAGATATGGCTCTGTATAAATTTCCATTCATTAAAACCAACGGACATATGCGTCCTTATTTGCCGGTGAGAAAATTTTATTCCCAGGTTATTTCAATTTCGGCAAGGATTTCCAAGCTTGATTTTTCCGGTCGCACTCTCGCCAAAATATAAAAAAAAGCTATTTTTTTGAATTTTGCTTTGACTATGGAGTGAGGCGGGTTAATGTTATTATACTAAGCAACTAAAAATTGTTAGTCATAAATTTGATTTTTTATTTATCACAGTTACAAAATAAAAGGAATGACAAAATGACAAAGCGTGATCTTGTGGTTAAAATTTCTAAGGAAACTGGATTAATTCAAAATGATGTGGCTTTCGTGGTTCAGAAGACTTTCGACTACATCGCAGCTGAATTAACAGAAGGAAAAACTATCGAGTTGCGCAACTTTGGCGTTTTTGAAGTAAAAGTCCGTAAGAGCCGTAAAGGCAGAAATCCCAATAAGCCGAAGAACGAAGTCATCATTCCTGAAAGAGCTGTCGTTAAATTCCGCGCCGGCAAGGAACTGAAAGAACAGGTCGAAAAACTTGATACTAAAAAATTATAAGCGTTAATGCTGATATTTAATGAATTGAGATATACTGCGCCGCGCAAAGAACGCCTGGCGCATTTTATTTTTTTAACAGTATATAGAGGTATGTGAACTATGGCGAAATTTTCTCCGCCGCCGGGAACGGCTGATATCTTCCCGGAAGAAATGCCCTTGTGGTACAGGCTCGAAGATACTGCCCGGCGAATATTTCCGCTTTACGGTTACGGGGAATTGCGCACTCCGGTTTTTGAATATACGGAAGTTTTCAAGCGCGGCATCGGCGATGAAACTGAAGTCGTCCAGAAGGAAATGTATACTTTTGAAGACCGCGGCGGACGCAGTCTGACTCTGCGCCCGGAAGGAACTGCCGGGGTAATGCGCGCACTGCTCAATACCGATGTCATGAACGGCAATGAAAAACGGGTTTTCTATATAGGCCCGATGTTCCGCGGCGAACGTCCCGCCGCCGGCCGCCGCCGCCAGTTCCACCAGGTCGGGGTTGAAAATGCCGGCCGGGTCGCTCCTGAACTTGACGCCGAATGCATGGCGATGATGATGCAGTATCTTGAAGACCTTGAGATAAACGGCGCTAAACTCCTGATAAATACCCGCGGCGTCCAGGCCGACCGCAAACCCGCGGAAAAAGTTTTGCGCGAATATTTCCGCAAGCATATCGCCGAAATGTGCGATGACTGCAAAACCCGGGTTGAGCGCAACGTCTGGCGAATCCTTGACTGCAAGCAGCCCGGTTGCGGCGGAATAGTGAAACAAGCCCCGGATTACGTCAGTACCTATACCGCCGAATCCAGGGCTTATTTCGACACGGTCTGCGGCCTGCTGACGGCTTTCGGGGTGGATTTCGAAATTGATAAACAACTGGTGCGCGGTCTGGATTATTATGCGCATACGGTGTTTGAAGTAATACATCCCGGACTCGGCGCCCAGAACGCGATTGCCGGAGGCGGACGTTATGAACTTTATCTGCCGGAAAACAGCAAACCGATTATCGGGGTCGGTTTTGCGGCCGGACTGGAGCGTCTTCTCATGGTGCAGGAAGCGTTGAAGGTAGCGGCGCCGGCGCCGGCCCGGGGACCGGTATTCCTGATAAGCATGGGAAATGCGGCGCGCGCTTTCAACATGGAACTTGCTCACGAACTGCGCAGCCGCGGTATTCCGGTAGTTATTGAAGTCGAAGAAAAGAGTATGAAAGCCCAGATGCGGGCTGCCAACCGGGTCAATGCCGCTTTCGCGGTAATCTGCGGCGGCGAAGAACTGGAGAAAGGCAGAGTTGTCTGCAAGGATATGCGGGAAGGTTCCCAGAATGAAATTTCCCGTTCTGAACTGAATAGTTTTCTTGGAAAAATATATAAAACCGAGGTATAACCGATGATTTCTAAAAAGAACCTGATATTTCTGGGAGCCCCCGGCGCCGGCAAGGGCACCGGAGCCAATGCGCTGACCGAACGTGAACCGCTGGTGCATATTTCAACCGGCGATATTCTGCGCGCTGAGATAAAAAACGGCACGGAACTCGGCAAAAATGCCGCCGGCCTGATGGCGAAGGGGGAACTGGTTCCTGACGAAATCGTCGCCGGGATGGTGAAGGCGCGCCTGCGGCAGCCGGATTGAGAGAACGGTTTTATTCTGGACGGTTTTCCGCGGACGGTCAGACAGGCGGAACTGCTGGAGGAGGCGCTTCGGGAAATAAACCGGAAGATAGATGCCGTAATCTATTTCGACATCAGCGACGATATTCTTCTCAAGCGCCTGACGGCCAGGGTGTCCTGCAGAAAATGCGGCAGAATTTACAATAAGCTGTTCCTGCCTCCTGAAAAAGACAATATCTGCGACGACTGCAATGAGGAGCTTTTTCAGCGTCCGGATGATTCTCTGGAAACGGCCCGGGAGCGTCTGAAGGTATTTTATGAAAATACCCGGCCCCTGATCGACTATTACGCCGCGAAAAATCTTTTGACGAGCATCAGGGAAGTCGAACGTGACAAAATGGTCGCTGAATTGTTCGGAAAGTTGGGATGACAAATGTTTATGAAACGGGACTATGTCGTTCATAGTGATGAGGAAATCGCCAAAATACGTTATGCGGGAAAACTGACCGCTGAAGTCAGGGACCGGATAAAGTTGCTGGCCCGGCCCGGGATGTCGACCTATGAACTCGACCAGCTTGCCGGTGCCCTGATTGCCGATACCGGCGGTAAAAGCGCGTTTCTGGGTTATAACGGGTTTCCCGGCAATGTCTGCATCTCAGTGAATGACGAAGTCGTACACGGTGTCGGGCGTCCCGACCGGATTCTCCGGGAAACGGATATTGTAAGTATTGACGTGGGCGTCAGCTATAACGGCGGAATCGGTGATACCGCCCTGACTTTCACGTTTGCGGATGAATTGCGGGAAGATATAGCCCGGCTCCTTGAAAATACGCGGAAAGCCCTTGACGCCGGGATTGAACAGGCGCGTGCGGGCAACCGCGTCCGGGACATCAGCGCGGCGGTTGAAAAAACGGCGAAAGCCGCTCATCTGGGAGTGGTGCGCGAATATGTCGGGCACGGGTGCGGGACAAAACTGCATGAGCCCCCGGAAGTGCCGAATTTCGTTTCAAGCCAGAGGGGGCCGGAGCTTCGTCCGGGGATGGTTCTGGCGATCGAACCGATGCTGAACCTCGGCTCATATAAAGTATATACGGAAGCCGACCGCTGGACGGTACGAACCGTAGATGGAACATTATCGGCTCATTTTGAGCATATGGTGCTAATAACTGAAAACGAACCGGAGATTTTAACGTGGCCAAAGATGATGTAATCAAAGTGGAAGGCGTGATAAAGGAATTGCTGCCGAACACGAGATTCAAGGTGGAACTGGCAAACGGACATTCCGTAATCGCACATATCAGCGGGAAAATGCGTTTGAACTTTATCCGTATTCTTCCCGGCGATACCGTGCTTATGGAGATGTCCCCCTACGACCTTACGAAAGGCAGAATCGTATTCCGTAAAAAATAGGCGGCTGACTCCATAAAAAAGCAATTACGGGCGGAAAATCAATAATGTCCGTATTCTCTTTTTACCTTTACCGTCTTTTTTCTTACATCATTGACGCCCCCAGGGACCGGGGGCGGCTGCATCATTCTCGCAATACTCGGTTCTCCGAGGCGGCCGCGGCTGTCCAGCCGTGCCGGTGTTAAACGTCCGGATTAACAGGAAAATTTAATTTTTGCAAGATCCCAAGGGGAAAATGATGGCTAAATCCCTCGTCAGTATTTACCGGAGTCCAGATTACGCTCCCGATAATATAAGAAAGGCTGTTGACGAATGTCTGGAAGCCCTTGGCGGAATCGGCAAATTTGTTTTACCCGGGCAGAAAGTCCTGCTGAAACCGAACCTGCTGGGAACTTTCTCTCCGGATAAAGCGGTGACAACCCACCCCGAACTGGTCACGGCGGTCGCGCAGGCGGTTATTGCCGCCGGAGCGGAATGTTTCATCGGCGACAGTCCGGGGATGGGGACATTCAAATCCGTCTGCCGGATCACCGGGATGGACGAGGCGGCGGAAAACTCCGGGGCGGAACTGCGCGAACTGGACGAACCGGATGAGTTCGTCGTGGAAGACAATAAAGTCGGGCGCAAACTGCCGCTTTCCGCATTTATCAGGGAAATAGACCTGATCATTACGCTTCCCAAACTCAAGACCCATGGACAGATGGGGTTTACCGGCGCCGTCAAGAACCAGTACGGATTGCTTCCCGGTTCTCTCAAGGCCGAATACCATTACCGCATGAAAACCCGTGAATGGCTGGCTGAATTTATTGTGGACATAAATCGTGCCGCGCCCGTGAAACTGGCGGTTATGGATGCGGTTTTCGGTATGGAGGGTAAGGGCCCCAGCGGCGGGGAACCGCGTAGAATCGGCTGCGTCATGGCTTCCGCGGATCTTGCCGCCCTGGATGCGGTGGCCTGTCGTCTGATTGGAATCGCTCCTGAGGCAAATCCGATTCTCAGTGCTGTCGCCAGGCGCGGTTTCGGCAATATTAATGCCGATATGATAGAAACCGCCGGCGCTGATCCGGCGGAACTGGCAATCAGTGATTTCAAGGTCATCAGGGAGAATACAAATATCCTGCGCCTCCTCCCTCTGCCGGGTCTGGCGCTCGAATGGATTCGCCAACACTGGAAAGCCTATCCTGAAATAGACCCGGATAAATGCGTAAAATGCATGAAC
>JAQUOK010000261.1 GCA_028717165.1 Victivallaceae bacterium
CCCCATCAGGATATAACAAAAATTACTCTTTTGTTTTTTCACTCCGGCAGCAATATTTCCGCATAAAGTCTTCATATATTTTTCGGCCGCCGGGTGGTCGATATCAATGTAATTCCGAAACCATTTGCTGTCGCGGGTACGGGCATCAGGATAAAGTTTGAAGAACCAGGCGGGAGCGCTTTCTGAATGGATTTCGGTAACCATGGAAAACTTTTCCTGTTCGGCTTTCCGGTAGTTTGCGCAATATGCCGTTTCGAAAAACTTGTCGTCATAATTATTCCACCCCTTAAATCCCAGTGAATTTGTGTAAAAAGTGCCAAGCAGACTGCAGCCGAGCCGGTGATAAAAATCATATTTTTCATCTGAGCACCGGAGCAACTCAGTATCAATAATACCGTTCAAAAACACGGGAATCCCGTCCCGATACAAGCCGCCGTTTTTTACGATCACCTTTCCCGACAACCCGGCTGTCCGCATTTTCCCTTTCCGCGTATTCCCGGATTTGCCTTTACGAATACGTTCTGCGAGTTTTTCCGCGATAGCGGCCAGTTGCTTCAGTTCACAGTCGCTTAACTTTCGATATTGCACCGATCTGCGCTGGATATCCGCGACAAGCAATTGACAATATATATCCAGCACAGCTAAACTCGCTGTAACATATGCCGTTTCCGCGGTTCCCCGGGTTAAACCGGCCGCCTCTCCTTTCAATACCGTTACTTTATCCCGCAAATCCTTCAGCCGTCGCCGCCCAGACTCACAGGAAGCGGAAGTTTTCTTACCGCCGTCATCCAACTCTTTAAGTGCAATGTCGTCATACCATACGGTTCCGATATGATTTCCCCGAAGCAACGGTACTATCGCAATTTTCTTAATCGGCATTGTGGGCCTGATTACTGTCTTACCGTATTTCCAGTCGTGCGTGCCCGCCCCAAAGGAAATACACGGCGACGGTTCTCCCAATTGATACTGCCACTTGCCGTTCTGATATAAGTAATCTATGTAAATACAATAATTGCAGGCTTTATCGTCACTTACGCCTTCCGCCCTGCTCCAGCCTTCGACCAGTAACGGTACCGAACGGCTTTGATTCAGGTATATTTCCTGGCGTACGCGGGAAACTTCCCCTTTCTCCGTCACAACACAGCGCAAACTTCTGCCGCCGCTGTGTTTTTCCCTGTCATCGAAAAAAACTTTTCCCCGCGAATTCCAGGCGCGGGCCAGGGATAATTCCCCCGTCCATTCGAAACCGGGACAGACAATCAAATTATCTCCCCATTTCTGTTTGCCGCCGTCAGCGGTTACCGGCGGCAAAGTATGAACTACCTCCGCAAGACTCGCATTACGAAACCAGACTTTTCCGGTACGGTTACGGAACAGGAGATAATAGTACAGACTTTTGATCGGCTTGGAAGGAACAAAAACATTCTCCGCTTTTTCCCAGTCATGCGTTCCAGGGTTGAATAAAGCCGCCGCGCCATGCGAACGGGAACCGTCCGTATGAACGATATCCAGATAAACGGCATAGTCTTTATTGCTTCCCCCGACAACGTTTTCACACTTACTCTCTGCAGAGAACTCAATCGGCGCGGCAATTTTCTGGTTAAGAGTAATCTTCTGGTAAACACCGCTGAAAGCGCTCTCCGGATTTCCCCGGTTTTCACAGCAGATTATTCCACGTCTGATTTCAGTGGTTTTGCTTGCCTTATAAATGAGCCATCTTGCCGACAACAGGTTTTTATTAGTCTCCGGGGCCGCAGCGGCAGTCCATAATTCGCCTGCTGTCGCCAATATTGCAATACTGATCAGTTTTCGGAATCTCATTGAAATCTCCTTTGCATGTTTTACATAATGGATTCCGCGAATCCATTTAACCTATTTATTTTTAACAACTTACATACGATGCGTTTTTCTTCCATAAAAAGATCTCACTGTGTTGTTTTAAAGATCGCCGCCACTTGTTTTCACCAGATTGCGGACTTCCTTTCCAGTCAGCATTTCAGGAGAAACCGCCCGGCTTACAGCCAACGCCGCCGCCGCTCCGGCGGCAAGCCCAGTCGCCATACAGGTCGGCATAATCCGTAAAGAACCGTTAGTAGCACGGTCACTTGAAACACAACGCCCCGCAATCAGCAGATTTTCCGTTCTTTCAGGTAAAAGGCAACGATACGGGATTTCATACCAGTTGCCTTCCGGCACCGAAGTCCTCTTAATATATGCCGCATGGGATTTTTCTTTGAAAACCTCCGGATCGTGAAGATCCATCCAGTTCGAACAACGCGCTATACCGTCATCGAACTTGCGGCAGGCAGAAATATCTTCCCGGGTTAAAACATATTTCCCCCGTATCCGCCGTGTCTCCCGTACTCCGATGTAACTGCCCGTATCGATCAGATAGGCGTTCTCCCAGCCTTTCACGTTTTTTCTGACAAAGAAAAGCAATTCCCAAACCCGTTTTCTGCTTTCCTGTTCCGCTTTGGATAAATCCCAGGGATTAGTGGCGTCAACGCCGGTCGCCATATCCAGATTGAAAGTGCGTTCTCCCCGCACTCCTTCTCCGCCCGCGTCCAGATAGCCGACCGTATATTCCGGCACTTTTACTTCCCCGGCGGCTGCAGCCCGGGCAAGAAGTTGATTTATCCGCCGCCAGTCGGTTCTCGGCAATATCCCAACACCGCCGATCCGCGACCGTAAAGTCAATGCCTGCATACGCCCGTCGGAAGCTCTGCCCTTTTCAACCGGCGCTCCGGAGGCCGCCGCAATATCAGCATCGCCCGTAACGTCAATGACCACTTTCGAATACAAACTCTGCCGTCCGCCCTTATTAACGACATTCACCCCTTTTACCGCTTGGGATTCCAATACGGGGCTCTCAGCAAAAGTATGGAAGAGCATTTCCGCCCCCGCTTCTTCCAACATGGCCTGACTGACATATTTATAGACTTCGGGATCGAAATAAACCCCGCGCGTTCCCTCAAGACGACTCATCCGTTCATAAAGTTCGTCATGCACGGAACTGTGCATCCCAACAGTACTTACAAAACCGAAATTAAGTCCGGAAGTGGCCGTTCCGCCCAAACAGTTGGACTGTTCGATCACAAGAGTTTTTGCGTCCCGGCGGGCAGCCGTCAATGCCGCGGCAAAACCGGCCGGCCCGCCCCCGCAAACTATGACGTCAAATTCTTTCCGGCCATTTTTATGTTGTCTCATTTCAAATCCTTATAAATTCAGTTTCAGTCCGTCACAGGCAGGAGTAATCCCCTTTCGGGCCATGAGCGGCGAATATTTTCATGCACCTGGGTAAACAGAACCGGCGGCAGGTATCCTTGTTCTATGAAAGTTCGGCGAATAAATTCAATCCCTATCCTGGAGACAACCTATTCCTTTTCCCATAAATCCATATTGCTCCACAAATCGTTCCGGGATTCCACATGCCCGTCCAGGAAAAGAACGTTACAGTGATTTAAATGGCGGTGAATCGCCGCGCGCCTGCAGTTGGTTTCCCACTCCCAGGTACCGGGATTGGTATATAATGCGCCAATGGTATGGACCCGGTAACTTTGATCGACACCCTGCAGTTCAAAAGCATCATAAAGTGATAATTTCCTGCTTGGAAATCTTACCTTTGGCAGCAGTTCCACGGCGGGAAAAGGAGTTGCCTGGCATACCACATGAAATTCGTTGTTGCTCATATATGAAAGGATAGCTTGTTTGGTCGCGGTCTCGCCGCTGGCGGCCGCGGCGTTCTGAGACACGGGACAGCGGAATATATTTAAATTTTTCGCGTAACCGAGAACATACAACTGGCTGGCATAAGTATATGCTTCCTTGAATCCCCGGTTAGCGCTGTCGGTTATATATGTCCAGTTTACATAACCCGGCACCAAAGCTCCGTCCTTATCATTTACGAGGGCGATCATCGCAAGCCCCTGGTTCTTTAAATTATTTACGCAGTCAATTTTTTTCGCAACATTGCGCGCATGATTGAGCGCCGGCAGCAGCATTGAGGCGAGAATGGCGATGATCGCGATCACGACAAGCAATTCAATGAGTGTGAACCTTAAAACCCGCTTTTTCATTTTTTCAATCTCCTTATAGAGTTTATTTAGCCTACCTGCTATCAACCGGAACCGGTCCGGTTGATGCCCGGACGATCAATTCGGCCTGCATCGGAATGCATCTGGCTTCATTTTGACCGGACATAAGTTTTTTTACGGCCTGAACCCCCATTTCATAATACGGAACCCTGACAGTAGTCAGGGGCGGACACAGGTGTTTGGCATCCGGAATATCATCAAATCCGGCAATGGAAATGTCCGCCGACACTTTCAGGCCCGCTTCCAGTGCGGCCTGAACGGCGCCTTCCGCTTTTATATCCGTATCGACAAAAATCGCCGTGGGACGGTCGGAACCGAGCTGGAGCAACTCCCGTAAAGCATTGCCTCCGGCTTCCCGGGTACCGGTATCCACCAGTTTTATGTATTCCGGCGGACAATATGTATCGAAAGTTTCGCAATTCATCCGGAACCCGGCAATCCGTTGTTTATGAGGCGCTGGCTTACCGGCGATAAGCGCTATTTTTTTGTGTCCGCATTGCTGAACAAGGTAAAAGAACAGGTCATATATTCCGTTCATACATTCCCACCGGATACAATTAGCCGACGGCTTTAAACGCGAATCGACATCAATATTGACCAGTTGAGCGGTAAGCCCGCTCAAAGCCTCTTCTTCCTTGGATGGCGGGTTGATCAATATGCAGCCGCTGTCCCTGTCGTTTTTCAGGCTGGAAAGTATTTCCGAAGCGCTCAGCATTTTGATTTTACCGTTAAAGGAGTTTATGATCCCGCGCTGAATTTCGCTGGTGACAAACCAGTTGAGAGGATTGCTTTCAGCGAGGCTGCGGCCGGGAAGAATATTTACATATAAGGCAAAAGGCGCAGTATAGTCGGACATGAACAATACTTCTTCACCGGCCTTTTTTACGAAAGTGCCGCCGCCGATCTTGCGTTCGACAATGCCGTCGTTCGCCAGGGACTTCATCGCCTGGGATACCGTCAGCGAACTGACGTTGAACATATTCATTAATTCACGTTCGGAGTGAAAACGCTGCCCGGCGGAATATTGACTGCCGATGAGTTCCAGCAGAATATTTCTCAATTGTAAAGGCTTGGCTATTCCTTTTCTTTTGTCCAGAGTCTTGAGCATTTTATAATATGCCTTATAAAATTAAATTACAATGTATTGTTTTTTTAATACACTTACTATTATAATATATGAAACAGGCAATGTCAAGACTTAATTGAAAAATAATTTTTCTCCTCAGATATAGAGTGGTAATTGGTCAGTAACCACGCCTCAATTCTTGCGGCCTCAAAACGAGGCGAAACTGGTGGCGTTCGCTTGCGTGCATTCAAGGTTTTTACATAAAATATGAGCTAATGAGCCTGTTTTATAGGCGGA
>JAQUOK010000262.1 GCA_028717165.1 Victivallaceae bacterium
CATTCAGGGCTGAAATAAGCGCGATAAAGGTAAACAGGCCGGTCTTAACGAAAACGTTATTAAGCGTTTTCCGGGCAATTATTTTTTTAAAAAGCCGTTTCATAAATAATATATTCAGGGGGTTATTTCGCTGGAAATATCTTTATTCAAATTCGAATATTGAAGTGCTTGAATAAGCTTTTATTGTGCTTATATGGCCATCGACAAACAGGTGGTTCGCCTTTCTCGCATGCCGGTAACTTATCCCGCCGCTTTCTTCGGTAACTTTGCTGACCACAGTTCCGCTATGCCCCCAGCTTGCGCTGTAATAACCATCAACGTTAAGCATAACCTTGGACGGTTTTCGGATCCTGCTGATCTTAGTGGCCGTATATACCCCGGAACCTGTGACATAATGCTCCATCGTTCCTTTTCCCATACTATAGCAACATCCCATAGTAGCGCTGTTTTGTATTTCGGCCGGACAAATATAACAAGCAGGAATATTGCCGGAACTTATTTTAGTGCCCAGATATGGCCTGATTGTCATCTCCCAGAGAACCGAGGAATCAGGCCCCCAGATAATCGGTAAAAAATCATCGTTGTCATTGGCATACATAAACATGCCGCCGCCAATCTGTTTAAGGTTGTTTACGCAGCTTATCGTCCTCGCCTTATCACGTGCCTTGTTCAAAGCCGGAAGCAGCATCGAGGCCAGAATCATTATGATAGCCAGCACTACCAGGAGTTCTATCATGGTAAAAACTCTTTTTACGAATACCTTGAAAAAAATTCGCGTTTCCATATACCTGTCTCCTTTGTTAGTTATTTTTCCCGGTATTTATTTCTGTTTTAAATTTTAAACATTGCTCTGAATTTCCGGTAAAAAATAAATGCGTGTCGCCTTTCCCGCATTCAAGTTTGAATTTCTTGTCCTCAACCGCAACTTGCCTGCCGGTAAAAGCATCGATGATATTCCGGCTAGACGGCAAAGAAACATATTTCACGCCGGCAGCGGCGGCATGCAGCATCAGGAACGACTGGTTGCAAAATATAATATCGTCATTACCGGAATATATATGCACTCCGGCATATTCAGCTATGGCGCGCAATATTTTCGCTTCCAGGAAAAAAGTTCCGGCATAGATCGAGGTCCACCCGGGAAAACGTTTCAGCGCCAGTGAAGTTTTTCCGACTTCGTCATATTTAGCCAGGCATTCCACTTCCCTGCTCCTGACATAGACTAACGGATCAACGGAAATCGGCGTCGTTTTTTTAGCCCGGGCCGGGGTTGCCCCCAGTCCGTCGCTGACTATGGGCCGGTTGAAATTACTCGGCAGATTTTTTCCGCCCAAACCTGAGCATACGGGATGTTTCTTATTATTTACAGTCATCTCCAGTTTGTGCTGACCGGGTAAAACGGAAAAATCCATGCCGACAAGTTCATGCATATTATCCGGCGATAAAGTAGAATCGTTTATCAGGCCGGAACCGTACAACCATAATATCACTTTGTTGTCTTTTTTCAGGCGGTCATGAATGATCCGCCTTTCCCTGCCGCCGATCTTATAAGCGTTAAGGAAAATCACAAGTTTGTATCTGCTCATGTCGGCAGCGGCAATATCGCCGATTTCAAAGACGTCACAGGGGGCGCCGAGATGATTCAATTCATAGCGCTGGTATTCCACCGGAACTTTAGTCAGGAAACGCGAACAGTAAAACATGCTGTCCTCACTTACGACCACCGCGATCTCGGAACTGCTCCCGCGGCTGAATGATAAGCTTGTTGTCCCGATTGCCTGCATTCTTTTAAATAATTTCAGGATGGCGCTGTTTTCATACCACCCCGGACGCATTTCAAACCACCAGCCGTTTGCGCCCGCAATCAGTATTTGGCTGAAATCCCTCTTCAATAATGAAAGCGTCCCTTCAATATCAGCGGGCGCGCCGGTCGTCCGCCGTTGCCTTGCGTCGGAAAAACAGGTTCTGGTATCAGATTCATTTATCCACAGTTTATTATGGAGATTCAAACTTGCCAAAGGCGATGACAGCGGCGGGCAATTACCGGGATTGCGGTTAATATAAGACGTCGGCTGCGACATGAAATCAACTGCGGACGAACGCAGTATTCTTTTCAATCCGCTTTGTCCGCCTTCAACGTAATCGCAACAATCAATCGCACCGTAGAAAAAACCGGTCAGGGCGTTATTTCCGGTATATTTTTTCACTACCTCCGCCAGATAGATAATCCGGTCGGCGACAACTTCGTTCAAAGCAGCATAGTAATCAACTACCCGGGCGCTTTTACGGGGATCCCAAAAATAGCTGAAGTCATACTCTTTCAGGCACCACCCGGTCGCGCCTTCCCGCTGTTCAATGGAAGGAATCGCCGCCGTTTGGAACGTCACCTCCCGGTCATTCCATTTTTCCCTTAACTTTTCTATATTACCGTTGTACTTTTCCCTCAGATATTTCCGGAAATATTCCGTCATCGGCCGGCTGTAATCATAAACGAATTTATTCTTGTCAAAGTCAAACCAGTACATCCACTGTCCGTAAGCGCCGGCAGTTATGAAATAACCTATTATCCGGGAACGGTAGCGCGAATTCCGTATGTATTCCATCAAACTGACCAGCGTCCGGGCATAATGCCGTTCCCATATTCGCGAGGCAAATGTGTATCTCCCCTTGCAACTGGCAACCGACGAATTTTTATACAGATCAACTTTCCCGTTGTTGAAACGCATCAGCTCATCAGGATATTTCCTGATAAAATCCAATGACAAAGGAAAACCTACCCGCAAAAAGAAACGCGCATCGGGATTGGCTTTTATTATCGCGTCAAGCACGGCAGGCAAACGTTTGTCATAATATTCGGCGGCGCTTTTGCCGGACAGCGAGTTCCAGAGCGAAGCAGGAATAAAATAAATATTTATCCCGCTTTCAGCCAATTCCTCAATATGTTTGCCGTTCGTATCGTATTTGTACGGATATGGGGGAGTATAGAACATCGGGCCTGACGCTTTGCCGTCTATAAAAACGGCGGGCGCGCCGTTAAGCGCCCCAACCCGGCACCGGGGCCCGTCACGGAATGAAGGAAGCTTATCAAGCCATTGCCGGCGTTCCTTATCGCTTATACCTGACACAGCGCCGCCAACTTCGGCGCAACAGACCGGAAACGACATGACCATGAACATAATTAAGACCCCAAATTGATTTCTTTTACCACCGATAAACATTCTATTTCCTCTTTTCAGGCAGTTAAATCCCCCCGCTGATTATATGTCCGGGAACCTTTATTATATTATTTGTAATTGCCCTGCCTCCGATAATATCCAGGAACAACTGTCCCGTTATGCGTCCCATTTCCGCAAGCGGATATTCTACGGAATAACGGAGTTCCGGTATTGCGACGGGTATTGAGCCCCAATTATCGAGGCACGCGAAAACCATATTTTCCCGTCCGGGAATCCTGTTCTCCTCAAGAAACGACTTCATTCCCCACAACATGTAAAGATTTTCACAGATCACGGCGCTAAACTTCCGGCTTTGGAGCAATGGGCTTATTGTTTTTATGGCTTCATAAATGGCGGGTCCGCGGCAGCCTGCCGAATTTACCAGGTATTCCCGCCCTGCTCCATATGAAGCAATGGCGTTTCTGTAACCGGCAAGCCGGTCGCGGGATACCGAACTGTCATTATTATAACGCACGTACAATATATCACGATGCCCTTCATCCAGCAGAAGCCTGGTTACTTTTTCAGTCATGCCACGATTATCGGCAATAACAGACAGCGTTTCTTCGTCACCTTCCAGATAACGGTTAAAAAGTATTACCGGAATTTTTCTTTTTGAAAATACCCGGAGATCTTCCCGGCTGACGTCGTTAAAAGTAAAGACGACAACCGCATTGCTCTCAGCCGGAGGAGCACATTCCTCAAAAGTTTTAAAGGTTTCGGTTTTTATAATAATCCGTGACTTTCCGAGCAATGAGCAAAGCGCCTGATAGCCGTAAAAGAAATATTCGTTCGAAGCATTACTGAATTCCCCGACAAAAAATATTGATACGGTTTGGGTGTCCAAAGGAACAACCGTCTTCATATCCGAATGATTCTTGACAAATGTCCCGCGGCCATGAACCCGGAAAAGCAGACCGTCCCTGACCAGATTTGACATTGCCTTGTTAACCGTAAGCCGATGAACTCCAAGCTTGGCCGCCCAGAATACTTCAGGAGGAAGACATTTACCGGGTTTCAGTTCACCGTTTTTGATCTTTCCCCTTATTATGTCTTCGATTTTTGCAGATTTGCTGAGCGTCTCGATTTTCTCTAATTTAATCATCGTATGTTCTTTTTTGATGTATATATATCTATATGTCTATATATCTATTATAAGCTGATACGTCCCCATTGTCAACATTCATTTATAAAAAATTCAATAAAAAAAACCGGTTTTTAAATTCCGGTAACAGTATTGCGTTCAGAAAAGTACAAAATAAAATTATGAAGCGCATTGAAAGGCTATGCGAAATCCAAGATTTCACCTGAATTTTAATTCGTAATTCGTAATTCGTAATTAAAAACTACTGGCGTCTGCTGAATACCCTTATCAGCCTTACGCCGGCAATCATTTCATGCAGGCCACGCTGAAAAACATATACGAACAGCGGCGAGAAAATAAAACATAAAGGCCAAAGCAGCGTAAAAACAAAGGCGCGGAAGAAATATACTTCTTCTATCCGGCGTTTACTTAGAAATATTCCCCAGAACCACATTCCGAAAGTTTGCGAGTAATATCCCAGGCATAAGGCGTTAACGACAAAAACGCCCAGCAGAAGCGCCGCCAGGCCGCCAGTCAAGATTTTATTCAGATCGCCGGTTTTCAGCCAGCGGGCCGCGCCGGGCGCGCCGCTCAGACAGACGTATTCTTCATTGGCAACGGTATCCATCCATAGCGAACTTGTCTGGTAACCGGCATTTTTATCCGCGAAAGTATAAGGAGGACAATTCGCGGTTAAATTATTTTCATGCACTTCGGCTTTTATTTTGGCGGTCGCGGCTTTTTCCGCTTTCAGTTCCGTTTCGAGAGCCTTTTCGGTTTTCTTAAGCTCATCATCTTTTTGAGTCTGCCTGGCGGCTTCAAGACGTTTCTCTATATCCAGACGGCGTCCGTCTGCCGCTTCATTTATAGCCGTCATCATATTGTCTTTTTCGGCGATCGCCTGCTTGGAATTATCCGTTTTTGAGGCCGGATAATAATATGCGCAGATCAGGCCGGCGCCATACATGATCAGCCCGACGAGCAAAATTGCCGCGAGGTCGCAGAGCCCGGCCATTAAACGCGGGAACATCCCGGCGTACAGGTAAGGACGTTTCTGTTCCAGCTTCGAAGTCGGCGGAGGAACGAATTTTTCCGCGATACGCCCTTTGATATCTTTAAGTACTGAGCCCGATTTTTCCATC
>JAQUOK010000263.1 GCA_028717165.1 Victivallaceae bacterium
GTACTCAAAACGAACTCCAGTTCCGCCATAGTGTGAACTTCCGCCAGCACCTCCAGGTCAGCTTCATATGCGGCCGCAAGGAGTCTCCTGAAAGTATCTTCCGGCAAAACTGCGGCAATCAGCAGAACCGCGTCCGCACCGTAAGCCGCCGCCTCTTTAATCTGGTATTCGTCAAAAATAAAATCCTTGCGCAATACCGGGATATTCACCACCCCGGCAACCGTTTTCAGATATTCCAGCGAACCCTTGAAATAAAACTGTTCGGTCAAAACCGACAAGGCCGCCGCCCCGGCACTTTCGAGTTCCTTCGCCAGTTCCGGCGGCCGGAAATCATCCCGGATAAGCCCTTTAGAAGGAGAAGCTTTTTTTATTTCGGCGATAACGTTGAAAGCGTCCCGACTCAAAGCCGCCGTGAAACATTTTTTTCTGACCGGGCGTTTTCTTCCCGGCAGCGTAACTTTTTTCAGCGCTTCGCGGTTGGTCGCGATTATTTTTTCGAGAATATTCATGAATTGCTCGCCTCAATAAGCAGATTCAGTTTTCCCATTGCCGCGCCGGAATCAATGGACTGCTCCGCCAGTCTGACGCCGTCTTCGAGGGTGTCGGATTTTTCTCCGGCCACTATCGCGGCAGCGGCATTCATCAAGACCGTCGCACGGGCGCCGTCATGCCGTTCCCCGGCAAGGATTTCACGGGTGATCGCCGCATTGGTTTCCGCGTCGCCGCCGGCGAGGTCTTCAGCATCGTAGCTTTGCCCGACCAGCATTTCAGGATATAATTCATAGGTTTTTATCACCCTGTCCCGCAATTCGGTAACCCTAGTCGTCTGAGTACAGGTGATTTCATCGAGTCCATCCTGCCCGTAGACTATAAACGCCCTGCGGGCGCCGAGATTTTTCAGTACCTCCGCAAAAAGCTCGGTCAGGGCCGGAGCAAAAACCCCGATAACCTGCCCGGTCGCACCCGCCGGATTCGTCAACGGCCCGAGGATATTGAATATCGTCCGCAGTTTCAGTTCGCGCCTGACCGGCATAACATGTTTCATCGCCGGATGCATTCTCGGAGCGAACAGAAAACCGATCCCGTTATTCCGGATACTGTGTTCCATCACCGCCGGATCAACGTCCAGATTGAAACCCAAAGCCGCCAGAACGTCGGCTGAACCGCACATGCTCGAACTGCTCCGGTTACCGTGTTTCGCAACCGTTACTCCCGCCCCCGCGGTCACAAAAGCCGCAGTCGTGGAAATATTGAAAGTATTGGCGCCGTCGCCGCCGGTACCGCAGGTATCGACAACCGTCCCGGCGCCGGCATCGATAAACACGGCATTGTGCCGCATTGCCTGCGCCGCTCCGGTAACCTCGCTGATGCTTTCGCCTTTCATCCGCAAAGCGATCAGCATGGCCGCCATTTGCACGCCGCTTGCGTCGCCGCGCATTATGGTTTCCATGACTTCAGCCATTTCCTGCGTTGACAAATCAATTTTATCGACAACTTTCTTCAGCGCCTCATTAAACATAGACTGCCTCATTTTTTTATTGCATTCAAAAAATTAGCCAATTGTCTTTTCCCGGTCGAAGTCAATACCGACTCAGGATGGTACTGGATGCCCTCTATGGCGAATTCCTTGTGGCGCACTCCCATGATCTCGCCGTCATCGGTCGTTCTGGCAGTAATTTCCAGACATTCGGGAAGACTTTTTTCTTCCAGCGCCAGCGAATGATAACGCACTACTTTGACGTCAGCCGGAAGTTTCTCGAAAAGCCCTTTGCCGTCATGTTTGATCTGCGACGTTTTGCCATGCATGATCTTTTTCGCCTGGACCACCCTGCCGCCGAAAACCTGCCCGATCGCCTGGTGCCCGAGGCAAACCCCGAGCACCGGGATTTTCCCGGCCGCGGCCCTGATCAGTTCCATGGAAATCCCGGCGCTTTCAGGACGTCCGGGGCCGGGAGAAATAACTATCGCATCCGGTTCCATGTCCAGGGCTTCCCGCACGGTCAGTTCGTCATTGCGTTTCACGACTACCTCATAACCCAGGGCTGAAATATATTGCACTAAATTATAAGTAAACGAATCATAATTATCTATCATCAATATCATATTAAATGCTCCATTATCAGTTATCAGTTTTCAGTATTATTCATTCAATTTTCAATTATTCAAAGTTCCAACCCGTCGGCAGCCAGTTTGAAAGCCCGGAACAGCGCCCTGGCTTTATGCCGGGTTTCCTCGTATTCGGTTTCAGGGTCGGAATCAAATACTATTCCGGCTCCGGCCTGCACCGAAACCCTTTTGCCGTCGATTTCATAAGTCCTGATCGTAATTGCCATATCCATATCGCCGTTATAGGAAAAATAACCCACCGCGCCGCCGTAGGCGTCGCGCGCTTCCGGTTCGAGTTCGTCAATGATCTCCATCGCCCGGATTTTGGGGGCGCCGCTTAAAGTCCCGGCCGGAAAAGCGGCTTTCATCAGGTCGAAACAGTCAAGTTCGGGGCGGATCTGCGCCTCGACTTCCGAAACCAGATGCATCACATGCGAATAACGTTCGATGATCATGAACTGCTTCACCTGAACGCTGGAAGTAGCGGCAACCCGTCCGAGATCGTTACGGCCGAGATCCACCAGCATCAGGTGTTCGGCCCGCTCCTTGATGTCGGCCAGGAGAGCATCCGCCAGGGCCCGGTCTTCCTGTTCGTTTTTACCGCGCGGCCTGGTCCCGGCAATCGGGCGCAAAATGATTTTCGATGCCTCCTTGCGCACCATTATTTCGGGGGAAGAACCGAGCAGGAGTTTTTCGCCGAATTTGATGAAGAAGTTATACGGAGACGGATTTATAAGGCGCAGAGCCCGGTACAACTGCAGCGGTTCAAGCGTCAGATCCATACTGAAACGCTGGGACACTACGGTCTGAATAACATCACCCTTTACGATATACTCCTTGGTCTTTCCGACCATTTCCATAAAGTCTTCTTTCGACATGTTTGAGCTGACTTTGCTTTCGTCAAAATCGACTTTGGCGTTCTCACAGCGCGGCGCATGCTCTTTTATGCGTTTCTCAATGCGTTCTATCGATTCGCAGGCGTGCCGGTAAAGCTCTTCCATGCTTTCACTGTCTTTCTGCCTGGCACAGCAGATTATCTTCACGGTATTCAGGACATTATCGAAAATAATCAGACAGTCGGTCAGCATCAGGCAGGCCGTACAATCCGGAAGTTCATCGATATTCCGGGGCAGCCGTTCAAATTCGCGCACGGTATTGTACCCGACATAACCGATCGCGCCGCCCACAAATCTCGGCAGTTCCGGAAATTCAAAGACTTTATGTTTAAAGACTATCTGCCGGAGCGCCGTCATAGGGCCGGCGGCGGGTATTTCCAGCCGGCGGCGTTTACCGTTTTCGGTAAAATAAGGCACGCCGTTCTCGACAGTAAAGCGCGCATAAGGTTCTATCCCCAGAAAAGAATAGCGTCCGCGGCGCTCGCCCCCCTCAACACTTTCCAGCAGAAAAACGTCTTCATCACCGGCAAAACGGCTTAACACCGATACCGGACTGTCCATATCCATCAGATATTCCTTATAAACCGGAACCATATAACCCTGCCGGGTTAATTTTTCAAACTCTTTGAAATCAGGTTTTTGCATTTTTCCTCTCTCCTTTACTATTTTCAGTCATATTTATCTCAGTATCAATAAAAAACGCGGATCAAACTTTTTCAAGTTCGATCCGCGATAATCAATCATTTATTAATCAAACAGCACAGAATACACTACGGACGAACTCGCCGGCAGCGCCACCACCAAAATTTGCTGTTTGTATTAAAAGCCATTCTAAAAACCTGTTTTGTTCAGTTCCTATAAAAAGAATCCTTGAAATGCAATTTGTCAAGACTGAAAACCGAAAATTTCATCAGTTTTATTATTATCCTTCAGCCGCCGATCATTTATTTTCCGGAAATTTAATCATTAACAACCCAAAAAACTGTAACCGTTATACCGCATCTGTCCACTATCATAATAAAACGCCGTGTGCAAGTTTTTTTATTGTGCCTGCCGGGATACGGCTTGTTTTCGAATGCCGCCGCATTACACATTTCCTGGAGGGCGAGTGTCCTCACGAGCCGAAATACGTTAACCGTTTGCGGCTCGACAGAGTCGCGCCCTTGAGTTTCCTCTCTGAGGCGAAAATGTCGAAAAAAAACTTGCACACGGCGTTAATAAAGTAATACAGATACGGATTTTTACCGACTGTATTTCCGTAAATAAACACACCATAAAAGCAGGAGTATGAAATGAAACCAAAAGGAAAATTGCTTGTCGCCTTGTTACTCGCAATCAGCGGAATTGCCGTTAACGCCCAGGACGACCCGCCGCCTGACCGTCCGCGAGGCCGCGGCCCTGCGGCCATGAATATAGAAGAACTTAAAACCGAACTTAAACTTTCCGAAGAACAATGCGGCAAACTCAAACCGGTTCTCGACAAAATCAAAAGTATTTTTGAGGCGGGACGTCCGCAAGGCAGACCAGATTCGCAATCAGGTTCGAAGTCCGGTTCAAAATCAGATTCACGAAAAAAACGCGGCAGCCGGGATGAAATGAAAAAGAAAATGCAGGAAATGCAGACGAAAATATTAGCCGCTCTTGAACCAGCAAAAGAATTCCTGAGCAATGAACAATACGAAAAATTGAAGAAAAAATTCACCAGACCTCCCAGAGACAAACACAGGAAACGGTCTGACAGAGAAAACGATTCCGATAATTCACAAGAATTCAACGGCCCGCCGGACAGAGACGACGACTTATAGTTTCTGGGAACGGCTCTATAATTATCCCGGAAAGAACAGCCCGTTTTTTAAAAGGCGGACTGTTCTTTCCCTTTTTTTCCGACTTGTGAAACTGTCTTTTCCCCGCTTCAAAACCGCTAAAAAAAGAGCTTTTTTACAGCTTGCGGCTTGAAAAAATACTTAAAGCGTGTAGTTTTCTGGTTTGTGTTGTCTTTACAATTTTGTCTGCAGTGGGTAATGTGGTTTGCACCCCCCCGCACTTATATATCAAAAAAATTAAATGTAAAAAAGGATTTATTACGAAATGAAAAGGACTTTTCAGCCTTCGAACAGAAAGAGGAAACGCAGAATCGGCTTCAGAGCCAGAATGGCAACCAGTAGCGGTCGTAATCTTATCAGGCGTCGTCGCCAAAAGGGGCGTGCTGTACTTAGCGCGTAATCAGTAAACGAGAGTCGTTTAACAATAATTCTGCCATATTTCCCCGGCAGTGATCAGATGAATTTGGTTACATGCGATTTTGAAAAAAAGTCTAACATCAGTCGATAAATTACGCTTGAGATCAGATTTCGATTATGTCAGGGATAACGGTGTCAAATATGTTGCAGGTTGTTTATTATTGGTAGCGGCCCCGTCTCCTGA
>JAQUOK010000264.1 GCA_028717165.1 Victivallaceae bacterium
TACATCCTCGACAGTTTGGACTTCATGCCAGCTTTCATTGTCCTCGGAAAACTGATAGTCCAGTGACTGCCGGATGTACGCCTTGGTCTGCTCGGTCGTCCAGTAGTTGCCTTCCCCGACCGGGGTCGGTTAACCCATTCCGGCGCTGCCGCGACGGTTGCGCACCGGCAAATCAAACTGTAGCACAAAAACGGGCTTAGTCCGACCGGCGGCAAAACCGCAGAGTTCGACTCCCAGCGGAATGTCGTCCTTGCCGGAAATGGCTTCGCCGAGTTCGACGGTATCGGTTTCCAGCAAGGGAATGCGGATTTCCGTATAGGCTTTTTCCTCGTCGGTACCGGCATTGAGTATCCCGGAAATCACGGTGATATTTTCGTTATCCGCCCGGAGCTTAGGAACGGTGGCCGTGTTCCAGTCGTTGTCCAGCAGGCAGTCCCAGGAAACGAATGCGCTCAACTGTTCAAACGGATAGGCGTCGCCGTCGCGCAGCACCCGCAAACACAAAAGCGCCTCCACCCCGCGGGTGATCGCTTTGCTGACGGAAGTACTCTGCCCGTACTCGTCAACGATCTCCCCGACGGTGGAATCGGCTTTGACGTATAAAATTATCTGTTGTAAATCTTCAAACATTGTCTTCCTCTTTGAATTCGAAATTGAAGCTCAACTGGTCGATGTATTCCTTGGTCCAGATGAGCCACGCTTCATTCCCGGCGGCACGCTCAACCAAGCGGGATGCGGGATAAAATTCGTTGATGTAGGCGACGAAATTATCGTAGGCCGGTTGAATGGTGCTCATACTCATTGAACCGGACGTATCGACGAACAACCCGATAGTGTACTTCGTCGCGAAATACTGCGATTTCAGCGTGTTCAACGCCATGACAAACGGCGACATGGAATTGCATGGATCGCGGTCGCAGGAATAGTAAAGCACGTTCGACGGCCTCCCGGAACTCCCGAAAATCTGCCCGGAATTACCGCCGCCCGGCTGGATGACCGCCGTGTAAAAACCGATGGCCTCCTCGAACATCGCCTTGTGGTTATCATAGGTGGTTCCCGATGTGTAGCCGGACTCGGCTTCGTCGATCCAGGTGATCGAAATTATATTCTCTTTTTTGCGGAGGTAATTGACGATCCGGAACATCTGTTTGAGCCATTTTGCCGAGAGAAAATAAGGATTCGGCTCCAGCCGTTCATCCTCCTCCAGCGCCGCCAGCAAGTCGGTTTCAGTCCATAATCTGGCATCGCTTTGGGTCCAGTTGCGGTACCACGGGATCAGTTCGGTAACCGCCTCATGCATCCGGCGTTCCATGACTTTGTAATCCTCAGTAGGATTGAAGTCCTCCAGCATCGGTTCCAATGCCGAAGGCATATCCGACGTGTCCGAGTCCGGAAACAGGTACTCGATCCGCTCCCGGATCGCCTCGTAAAGTTCATAGCCATTGATCGAGGGCAAGGCCAGGATCGGCAGTCCGGTCCAGTCGCTCCATGCTGTGGGTTTCGTGATAGCCATTATGAATACCTGTTGTTGTAAATAATTCCGTTATTCCAGATCTGGACGATCTCGCCCATGACTTTTTCCTCGGAATTCCATTTGACCACGCCCAGCAAGGCGGTGAATTTCTCGGCGGTAAATTCCGGGAATGATGTTTCTGCTTTTATTTCGGCAGTCCATTCATCGTCGGCATAAACCGCCTCGAAAACGATGTATGACTCGGCGGTAATGGAGAGAGTTTTTTCCGGGACAGTTATCTTGTCGATTCCCGACACAAAAATGCCGCAGTCTCCGCCTCCCAGCGTATCGCTGCCGTCGATGATCTTGATGGAATTTTCATTGTCCTCATCGGCGGTCAGCCGGAAAAAGCCGCTGTAGTTGTTGCCGCCGGAACCGCCTCCGCCAAGCTGCAATAACGCCCACTTTTCCCCGGTTCCTGATTCTTTCCAGAGGATTCTGCCGACGCCGCTGCTCGTTGAAACCAGTTCACTCGCGTCCAGTTTGGCGTACTCATGCGACTCATTGCCGATATTGATTTTTGCCGGGGTAACGCCCAGCAGCAGCGCCTTGCCGATTTTTTCCAATTCGAGCGGTGTTTGCAGGATCGCGAACGGCATATCCTTATTGTCGGCGGAGACTTTTTTCCCGGAAAATACCGGCACCCGGCTTTTGAATTCCTGTTCTTTTTCATCGTCATCCGGCTGGATTATCAGGTCGTCCAGGATTACCGGGGAAAACTGTTCCAGCAGTTCCCCGCTGTCATTCTGAACTAGGACAATCCCGGTTTTTGCATTACCGCGTAACGCCCCGGAACCCAGACTCATCTGGGTGTTTTTATAATGGTTCGCCGCATCAATAAAGGTGTTCCAGGTGGAAGCCTTGACTTTGAACGTTTCACCGGTTATTACTTTTTTCATTTGCCGATTCCCAGGTTGCCAAAATCTTTTCTCTCGTATACTTTTTCGACATAGGCCGCGATCGGTTTTTTGACCAAGGTTTTCTTGTCTTTTACGTCATCTGCATAGCGTACCCAGAGGTAATCCCAGCCCTTTTTCTCGGTGACGGTCAGATCGCCGACCTTGATGTTTTTACGGTTCGCCGATACCGCGAACTTGTAAGTGACTTCCCAGAGATTGCTGCTGGAATCCCCGCGCCGCGAACCGCTCGCTCCCAGGAACAGCACTTCTCCCTCGGAATAGCCCTTAAACGTGCCGTTATTGACGCTCCCGGTCAGTTCCCCGATGGTTTTCTTGTACTTGGTCGTCACCTTGCCGGGTTTCAGGTAGTGGGTTTCCGAAAAATTCATTACCGGCATGGTGACGTCCACGCCCTTGACGTCTTCTCCGTCATAGCCGATGGCCCCGCTGTAATCCGGAGCCGTGGACGGATATTTTGCCACAGTGGACAATGACTGCGTCAGGTGCTGCGTCCCGCCCCCGGTATCGAACGAATAAACCGGATCGGAATCATCATCGCTTGAACTGTTGGTTTCATCGAATCCGGCCTTGTACTGCGCCGTAACCTTGAATACATTCGAACTGATCCGTTCGTCGATCTCGATAGATTCGAGCGGAATGTCGTTATAGCTTTCCGGCACGTTTTCATAGGCAAACGCAATCGCCGCGTCCTCGTCATCCGCCTCAAAAACGAAGTACGGGATTTCGGCGGTCGTGTAATTGCCGTCATCATCGATTGCCTGGGTCCGGTCGAAAAACGCCGGTTCGATCTTTGTCGCCATAGTTCACCTTTATTCAAAAGTCAGCTCGCTGGAGCTGTTTTCTTTCAGAAGCTGATTAGTTTTCTTTGTGTTTTTCTTGATATCCTCGGTCGCGGCGGCCGTACGTTCAGCGGCGGTGCCGGAAGATAACGACCGCGTTGCCTGAGCGTAAAACGAACCCCGCACCTGGACTTTCGCCTGCGCCGCCGCTACCGTGCTGCCGGCGTTTTTCAGCTTGTCCTTCGCGTCTTGTACCGGGCCGGATTCCGGCTTTTTCGTTTCCGCTTTTTTGTTCTTTGCCTCGGAAATTGCCGCTTCCCATTCCTTGCGGGCGTCGGTCAATGCCTGCCGGGATTTGGAGAGTTCCTCGGCATACCGCGCGTTATGCTGCTTCAGGTCGTCCGCCATTTGCTGCCCGATGGCGTCCTGTTCAATCTGTCGGCGCTGCTCGATCTGTGATTTCTGTTTTTGGGAATCGGCGTCGATCTGGTTATAGGCCGCGTCTTCTCCGGCGTTTTTCTTTGCCGCTTCGGCGTCTATTTTGGATTTTTCCGCCTCAACGTCGATGGAATCATCGAACATGCCTTTGATGTCGAGCCATTTTTTCGCCAGCCAGGCAAAAGTGCTGTTCCAGGCTTTCATGATTGCGCCGGTAAACCCGATCCAGAACTTTTTCAGAAAGCCGACTACACTCACCCAGGCGGACTTGAGGCTCGCCCAGGAGTCGGTGATGATGCTCAACGTCCCGTAAAACGTCTCCAAAGTCGCAGTCATGAATGCCTGTTTGAAGCTGATCCAGTAGCCTAAAAGCACACTTATTCCCTTCTGCCAGGCGACCTGCAAACTCAGCCAGAGTATCCTTGCCGCCAGCGAATAGTCACCGGAAGCCAGCGCCGCTTTGATGCCGTCAAACGCCGTGCAGGCAAACTGCTTGAGCTGGGCGAATTTCGCCCCGAACCAGTCGATAACTTTGCCGATAACGCCGCTTTGAACGAGGAAGGTTGCCCCAACCGCCGCTACTGCCGCCGCTACCAGCCACCAGACGGAAATACTGGCGGTCAAAACCGAAACGATGACGCCGATTGTCCCGAACACAAAACTGATCGCGCCGGTAAACACAGAAATAATTGAAACCAGCCCGCTGATGGCGAACGACAGCGTCCCGGCAATCGCGCCTAAAGTCAGCAGTCCGCCCGCGATCAGCGCCACAACTCCGACGACTTTTGCCGCCGTCACCACCAGTTTTTTGTTGTTCCGGATAAATGTGGTCATGGATTTGGCAACCGTCATGAACACATTTGCCGCTTTACGCAAATCATCGGCCAGCGCCTCGCCAAGTACCGACAAAGCCAGCATTCCCGCCTGCTTGAGCCGGGCAAAAGACATTGAGAGTGTCTTTGCCATCTTGGCGTGGGCTTCCTCGGTCGCTCCGGCGCGATTCTTCATGGTCTCAACATCAGATGAAAAACCTTCCATGTTCCGGAGTGCCGGAAGGACACCGCGCAGCGCCCGGATATTCGGAAAAAGCTTGCTGACCGCGTCGGGCGGAAGTTTGCTGATTTTTTTGAAGATACCTTCCAGGCCTTCTGACTTGATCGCCGCGGAACTCATCTCGAATCCCAGCTTCCGGGCATACGTTGCCGCCTCGTCTGACGGTTTGAGGAAGGTCGAAATAATCGCGTTCAGAGCCGTAACGGCGTTTTCGGTTTTCACCCCGTTCCGGGTCATGGTCGCAATCGCCCCGCCAAGTTCCTCCAGGGGAACCCCGGCGCTGGCGGCGGTAGTCGCCACCATCCCGATACTTGGAGCCAGTTCCGCAAAGGTGGTTTTGCCTTTTTTGACCGTCTTGAATAGGAGATCGGAGACGCTTTCCGCATGATCCGCGCCCAATCCGTAGGCGTTGAGGATGGTGGTAATCGCGTCAGCCGCTATCCCGGTATCGGTAATTCCCGCTCTTGCCGCCTTTGCCGAAACCGCCAGCACATCCAGCGCCTTGGCCGGATCGATAGAAGCCGAAAGGATGTCGTACAGACCTTTCGCCAGCGTATCGGTGCCTTCACCGAACTCGACCGACATTTTCCGGATGCCGTCAGTATAGGCGTCCATATACTTGGCCGGTTCATCCAACATCGTCGAAACGTTAGCCATCTGCTGTTCAAAATCGGCAAAGGTCTTGGCCCCCGCGGCAAACGGCATCGCCAG